>JADFNA010000328.1 GCA_022563625.1 Candidatus Zixiibacteriota bacterium | reverse complement strand
TTTCGGCCCCAACAGCGCAGCGGCCGAAGAACTCGTGACTTTCTATGCCACTGCGGTGGACCCGGACGGGAACCATGTAGCGCTCACATTTCACTGGGGTGACGGCACATCACAGCCGACGCCATTCGCTTCACCGCAAGACCTGTTTGTCAGTACCCATCGCTATACTGACACCGGGATGTTTCAGGTGCGGGTCAGCGCCGAGGATATTTTTGGCGGCAAGTCAGACACCTCTCTGGGGACCTGGATACATATACCGACCTTTCCTATTGACACGGTCTTGATTACCGGCGGGGGATTGGACCCTCCGTTGATCACCATAAATCCCCACGGGCGCATTCGCTGGGTTAATCTGGATGTTGTGGAACATGTGATGGAGCCTGACATTCCCGGCGTTTTTCCCGGACGGTTGATTAAAGCCGGAGCCAGCGCGATAATAACCATGAATTTTTCCGGTACATTCGGCTACCACGACAAAGGTGATCCCGCAAATGCCCTTTTCCATGGCACGATAATCGTCAGGCAGTAGCGCGCTTTTACGAGCTGCGCATACTTTGCCTAGAACATTTTTTCATAGTGTTTCGAGGAGAGCGGTTTTCGCACTTGCAAATAGGAATCGCATTCTTTGTCCAGTTTTCTGTTGAGCGGGTCACGCCCGGCAAGTGTCTGCACTACACGAACAAGCGTGAAGACAAGATACAACATCAGGGCCATCAGCAGACGCAAATTCACCCAGCCCAGCGCCAGGCCGAGCAGGGTCCACAGTCGATACACGCGCAACAACGCATAACGCGAGAACAGCGTCAGCGCTAGCAAGAGCGCGCTGAGCGCCGCGACAGGCAGCTCCCAGACGCTCCCTCTTATTCCAAGATATACCGCCAGAGCAGCGACCAGCAGCGAGCCAATATAGCCAAAGAGGCCGAGTTGTTTCTGGCCGGGGTCACGCGCTTTGAATGTTTGTGCGTTTCTGTCAATCAAAAGGCAGCTCCTTTCGCCAGGAATCATCCGGCGGCGGGAAATCACAGGCTGCTTTGTCAATCAAACAGGTACCCATCACCAGATAATCAATGTCCGTCCGCTTGAAACAGGCCAGCGCGTCTATTGGTGATTCGACAATTGGCTCTCCCCGCACATTAAAACTGGTATTCACCAACACCGGGCAGCCGGTCAGTTTCTCGAATTCATTGAGCACATCATAGTAGAGCGGGTTTACCTCACGGCGGATTGATTGAATACGGGCGCTGCAATCAACATGTGTCACGGCTTGAATCTCAGACCGGCTCTGCGCGAGCGCCGCAAAGCCGGGCTTGCGGGAATCACGATTATAATCAGGGGAAAGTTTGCCAGCAGCGACATCTGCGACCAGCAGCATATAGGGACTCGGGCGGTCAATTTCAAACCAGTCAGCGATGCGCTCTTCCATAATTACCGGAGCAAATGGCCGAAACGACTCGCGGAACTTAATTTTTAGATTCATACGGGTTTGCATGGCCGGGTCGCGCGCATCACCGAGAATACTGCGGGCGCCAAGCGCACGAGGGCCGAATTCCATCCGGCCCTCAAACCAGCCGATAACTTTGCCCTCATTGAGAAGCTGCGCCACGCGCTGTGTCAGGGCTGCGCTTTCGAGCTTTTCGTAGGGAACAGCCTCATCATGCAAGACTGCTTTAATTTGTTCGTCATCATACTCCGGACCCAGAAGCGCGCCGTTCATCGAATCTTCAGCGCCTGATCCACGATTTGCTTCCGGTCTTTTTCTCTCATGTCCCAGATAACGGTGCCAGACCGCCAACGCTGCGCCGAGCGCCCCGCCTGCGTCACCTGCGGCCGGTTGTATCCAGATATCATCAAATAACCCTGAGCGCATAATTCTGCCGTTCGCCACACAATTCAACGCCACACCTCCGGCCAGACACAAATGTTTTTCGCCGGTTTGTGATTTGACCGTCGCGGCCAGACGTAGCATGATTTCTTCAGTGACTTCCTGAATTGAGCGCGCCAGGTCCATGTGCCGCCGGGTGATTTCGGATTCCGGATGACGCGGCGCGCCGCCAAAGAGCGCTTTGAAACGAGCGGTGATCATGGTCATACCGCCCAGATAATCAAAATACTCCATGTTCAAACGAAAAGAGCCGTCTTTTTTCAGGTCAATCAGGTTGTCATAAATCACCGACTCAAAACGTGGCTCGCCATAGGGCGCCAGGCCCATCACTTTGTATTCGCCCGAGTTTACTTTGAAACCGAGGTAACCGGTAAACGCCGAATAGAGCAGGCCCAGCGAGTGGGGAAAGTTCAACTCGCAGGTCAACTCTAACTCCGCCCCGGAGCCTCGTCCTAGCGCAGTAGTTGACCATTCCCCGACCCCATCGACAGTGAGGATTGCCGCGGATTGAAACGGGGATGGGTAAAAGGCGCTTGCCGCATGGCTTTCGTGATGTTCGCCAAAAAGTATATCGCCTGTGTAGCCTGTTTCTTTGCTGATAATATGTTCGAGCCACAGTTTTTCTTTGAGCCAGAGCGGTATACCCTGAACAAGGCGGCGATATCCTGTCGGGGCGATTGCGATAGCTGTTTCCAGGATACGGTCAAATTTTAACAGCGGCTTGTCGTAGAAAACGAGATGGTCAAGCTCGGAGATTTCGATACCGGCTTCACTCAGGCAATAACTGGCGGCCTGGGCCGGGAATGCGGAGTCGCCCTTGATTCTTGAGAAACGTTCTTCCTGAGCGGCAGCGATAATTTTGCCGTCAACCAGAAGCGCTGCCGCTGAGTCATGATAAAAAGCTGATATTCCGAGAACGCTGGTCATCTGTATTCTTCTTCAAGATCTGGTTGGTTTAGGGAGTATATCGGAATATGCGCAGGCGGCAGCAGTTTAGATACTCTGCGCGGGAATAAAGATCGCGTGTTTGAGCTAGAAAACAAGCCGGACAGGTGATATATTGACGCCCGGGTAGTCCTGCGGAATCGTTGTAAAAATTTATCTCGCGCCAGGACAGCCAATACCCTCGCGCGAGGACAAACAGAGGCCTGCTCCAAAGAGAGGACAGCATATTGTCAGGGAGTTTTAAAGATTTCAATTTGAAGCCGGAGATTCTGCGCGCGCTGGTGGACATCGGCTTTGAAACACCGACACCAATTCAGGAGCAGGCGATTCCCGAAGTCTTGAGGGGACATGATATTGTGGCCAC
>JADFNA010000327.1 GCA_022563625.1 Candidatus Zixiibacteriota bacterium | reverse complement strand
TTGAGTTGTCTGCGCCATGTGCCATAACGCAGTATAGCTATAGCTAGAGCGTCAGCGCCAGCCGTTCCCAGCGGGTGCGCGTGGGAAACCCGATTATAGCGTTGCCGAGCCGCAAGGCCGCCACATGAATATACGGGAAAGCCCATTCCATCTCGTTCACATCAGGCTCCCAGGACCAGTACACGAAAATCGCCCGGCCCTTCAGATGGTCCATCGGGACCAACCCCCAAAAACGGCTGTCGCGGCTGTCATCGCGATTGTCACCAAGAGCAAAAATATGCCCCAGCGGAATCTGTACCGGCCCGAAATTGTCGCGATTGGAAAGGTCTGCCGACAGGACATTGCCGTCAATGTTCTTGCTATGCGGGGGGATGTCCGCCACTAATCCGTCGACATACAGAACTTTGTCAATTATTTCCACTGTCTGCCCCGGCAGCGCCGCTACGCGCTTGATATAATGGCGTTCACGGTTCAGCGGATATTCAAAGACCACGATGTCGCCGGATTTCGGCTCGCGGTATTTGAAGGCCAGCTTGTTGACGAAAATATAATCACCCTCAATAAGTGAGTCCTCCATAGAGCTGGAGGATACCCGATAAGCCGAAACAACAAATACTCTGAGCAAAATAGCGGACACCAATGCAATCGCCACCACTTCGGCATACTCGCGCCAGAGCGGTTTGAGGTATTTTTGCTCGTAGTACTCCTTGATCTGGTTGGATGTTTCTTTGGCTTTTTGATCGCGTATCAAAAAATCTTCACTCATACGGCCTATATCGGACTGCGCCAATTCTCCCTTAATCATTGCCGCGCAAATAAATTAGGGGGCCAATAGCGGTCATGTTCATGACCTGCCCGCAGCGTTCGAACTTATCGGCATTTCGGACGGTGTTCCATGATGAAACAGGACTTGCCAGAGCCGCGGGAGTATGTTACTAAATATGCGAGTTAGCGGCTTGCCGGCCAACGCGTCTTTAGTGTATGTAGGCGGCCGCGTTCAATGTTTATGGAATCAATAATGCACGGGAGGATACACATGCGAGCGGTGATGTTAAGGGAGTTCGGTGGGCCGGAAAAACTGGTGATTGAAGAAGTTGAAAATCTACCTCCCGCTCCCGGCCAGGTGCGGGTAAAGATCAAGGCGATCGGACTGAACCGGGCCGAAGTGGCCGTGCGGGCGGGGAAATATCCCCTCCCCAAAGAACTGCCGATACGTTTGGGTTTTGAAGGCGCCGGTGTCGTGGATGATGTCGCTGACGACGTGAAAGATTTTGACATCGGCGACCGGGTTTCAATTATTCCGGTGGGAAAACAGTTCGCAGAGCAGGGTACCTACGCCGAATACTGCAACGTTCCGGTCCAGGGACTTGTGCGCACTCCGCAGTGTATGACTGATGATGAGTCCGCCGCCAGTTGGATGGCCTATCTGACATGCTGGGTGGCGCTGATTAAACAGGCCCGGGCCCGCGCCGGAGATACGGTTATTATCACGGCCGCCAGTTCGTCGCTCGGGGTCCCGGCTTTTCAGCTCCTGAAACATGAGGGGATGACATCAATCGCCTGCACCCGCGCGACTGCGAAAGTAGCGCAACTCCGCGGTGGCGGCGCTGATCATGTCATCGACACCTCAACTGAAAATCTCGTGGAGCGTGTTAAAGAGATAACATCCGGCGCCGGCGCTGACATCGCATTTGATCCAGTCGGGGGACCGGGAATCAAAAACCTCATCAAGGCGCTGGGCAGCGGCGGCAAGCTAATTCTGTATGGCATGCTCGACAGCCGCCCAATGGAAATCACACCCTGGTCGTTGATGGTAAAACAGTTGACAATCTTTTCGCATATGATTTTTTATCACATGGAAGACCTGGCTGTCCGGCGCGAAGGCATCGAGTATGTGACACGCGGCATATTGTCCGGCGCCTTCCGGCCGATTATCGCCAGGCGCTTCGAATTTGAAAACATTGCGGAAGCGCACACTTACATGCAGAGCAATCAGCAGATCGGCAAAATTATTGTGAATATAGTATGAAAAAGTCCGGCAGTCCGGCAGTCCGAACGAGCGCACGCAAGTGAAAAACCCGGCAATTCCACTTCAACGGGAGCACACTTCATAACGACGAGAGTAGCTGCCAATTTCTATCTGGCGCTGCGGCGCGCCGAGCGCTGCGAAATATCTCCGGAGCCGCGAATTTTCTTCTTTAACTCGGGTTCACCGTAATACGTTACATCACCCGAGCCGCGGATTCGTTCACCTCTGCTCCAACTGCCCAGGTGGCCCAGGTGGCCCCATCTGTCGGCCAGCGCGCTTTCGGCCGCCATTACCATCAAAAATGCGGTCAGCGCAATGAACAGCGGGCTTCGCGCCACGGCCCATTTTAGCGTGTCTGGTTTCCCTCTCATAATCTCCCCTTTATTACTCTCAATGAAGTTTACTGTTTAATTGTGCATTCCCAAACTCTTGGTTTCTGCAAAAGCATGTTGGCTTAACTGAAGCAGAGCAGGTCTGTTGATTAACCCTACTTAAGTTGCGTCAGGTCCTTCGAAGGCGTCTTTTGCCGTCGTGAGACCTGACGCTTTTCCCCGAGAGAAGTGTCGGGTCACAACATGTGTGACTTTATCAACAAGCCCGGGCCTCCGGGGCCACCATCCGCGCCACACATTTGACCCACTCCGGATGCGTGTTCAGCGATGGTACGAACAGATACTCCTCACCGCCGGCGCCCAGATAATCCGCCCGTCCCCGGATATTCAACTCTTCGAGCGTCTCCAGACAATCGACCGTAAACGCGATCGGACAGACCAGCACCCGCCGTTCGCCCTCGCGGGCCAGCTCGGCGAGCAAATGATCCGTATAGGGCCCCAGCCATTCCACCGGTCCGAGCCGGCTCTGATACGCCAGCGACGTTCGATCGCTAGGCCAGCCCAGACGCTTGGTCACCAATCCGACCGACCGCGTCACGTGTTCCGCGTACGGATCGCCGCGCTTGATGTAGGACACCGGCATCCCGTACGAGGCCAGGTGCTCGTCGATCGCCGCTTTGTGCGCCAGCACCAGCTCTTTGTCGGTGCCGTGCGCCACGCCCATGATGTTCACGTTGTTGAACTCCGCGCCCGCCTCGCGCCAGTAGCAGTGCGTCAGGATGTGGTGGCGGCCCACCTCGCGCCCTGCCTCCTCCTCCCGGCCTTTCGGCACCGCCC
>JADFNA010000326.1 GCA_022563625.1 Candidatus Zixiibacteriota bacterium | reverse complement strand
CACAGTCACAACGGCATACTGGCCCGTAAAGATTATGATAACACCGTCAAGCTTGTCACTGAGGTTGTCAAGCGGCTCGACAAGAAAACCGTGCGGGCGATGTATCCAACGGCTTAAAGGTTGACTCAAACATTCAAGTTACTGTCATTGCGAGCGAAGCGAAGCAATCTCTTACGAACAATCACTGAGATTGCGGCGTCGCTGGCGCTCCTCGCAATGACAATTACAAACACATCATGGCCCTACAGTTCTACAACTCACTGACTAACAAAAAAGAAGACTTCAAGCCCATTGAAGAAGGCAAAGTCGGCCTGTATACCTGCGGGCCGACTGTGTATGATTTCGCGCATATCGGGAATTTCCGGGCCTATATGTTTGAAGACCTGCTCCGGCGCTATTTGATTTACAAAGGTTATCAGGTTAATCAAGTTATGAATCTGACAGACATTGATGACAAGACTATCAAAGGCTCCAATGCGCAGGGTATTTCACTTGATGAATACACGCGGCCATTCAAGGATGGGTTCTTTCAGGACTTGGACACACTGGGTATCGCGCGCGCCGAACTTTATCCCGAGGCGACGACGCATATCCCGGAAATGATTGAGATTATCAAGAAACTGGTCGCTAACGGCCTGGCCTATGAAATTGACGGCAATTATTATTTCAAAATCTCCGCGTTCCAGGGCTATGGCAAGCTGGCCAATGTTGACATGCAAGGCCTGAAAGCCGGGGCGCGGGTGGCCACCGATGAATACGAAAAAGATTCCGTGTCGGACTTTGCGCTGTGGAAAGCATGGGACGCCGAAGACGGCGAAGTGTTCTGGGAAACCGAACTTGGCAAGGGGCGCCCCGGATGGCATCTGGAATGCTCGGCCATGTCAATGAAATATCTCGGTGAACATTTTGACATGCACACCGGTGGGGTGGACAACAAGTTTCCGCATCACGAAAACGAAATTGCACAGTCCGAGGGCGCCAGCGGCCAGAAGTTTGTTAATTACTGGCTGCATTGCGAACATCTGATTGTCGACGGACAGAAAATGTCAAAGTCGCTGGGGAATTTCTACAGCCTGCGTGATGTGCTCGACAAAGGCTATGAGCCAAAAGCCATTCGTTATTTGTTGATTTCCACACAGTACCGTATGCCGCTGAACTTTACCTTTGAAGGACTGGAGAGCGCATCGAATGCGCTCAATCGCTACAATAATTTCATCCGACTGCTGTCTGATTACAGCGCCGACGGAGACGGGCAGGCAGGGGAAATTATTGCAGGAGCCAGGAAGGCTTTTGAAGCGGGCCTTGATGATGATTTGAATATCTCCGCGGCCCTGGGGGCAGTGTTTGATTATATACGCGATATCAACAGCCTGATCGCCTCACAAAATCTTTCGCAGACCGAAAAAACAATAGCGCTGGAGGCGATGGAAGGTTTTGAGTCTGTCTTGAATTTTAAGCGCGAAGATGCGGGAGTGGACAACGCTGAGGAAATCGAAACCCTGATAGAAAAACGAAACGCCGCCAAGAAGAACAAAGATTTCCAAACCGCAGATTCAATCCGCGAGCAGTTGACGGCAATGGGCATAGTAATCGAAGATACCCCGCAGGGGGTTAAGTGGCGGAAGAAGGGTTAGGGTAGCCACAGCAAAAACCCCACGTTCGCCTAGTACTGCTCGATGGTGCATTTGCTTGTAATTCACTTCTCTTGCATGGATTGTCTTGCATGCTTACTCCAAAGGCTGTCTGCCAAACTTTGGAATTCGGATGCAGGGATTACGATTGCGATTCCAGAATTCTCAGTCTGAACCATCTCAATTTTATTTGTCTCGACATTTAGTAACCGTTTAACATATGGCTTATAGGCACTAATGATCCCCACTAGGTACTTAGAAGGGTGGATTTTCGTAAACTCCCTAGACAAGGAGCCCATGTTGTCTAAGAAAACTGGGCTACCACTTGACCCCCCAAACGCCTGAGCGTCTAGATAGACAATTCGGCTAATAGAATCAGCACCTGCGATAATTCCCGATCTTACGAGTGGGCTCCAGCGATTCACAGTGATGTCCAGTGGAAAACCGTAAAATTTGACTTTCATCCCTGTATAAAGAGTCTCGAATTCCATATAGAAATTTGTTGGCAGTGATGAGAAAGATCCCACATTTTTTGAACCAAAATTCTTTTTTATCAGTATCGCGGCTATATCAAGAGAATCTGATGGCGTTAGGTATAGTATAGATCCTTTCTTGAGAAGTGGGATCAAGATGTCAAAAGTGTCAACTATTCTATACGCGCTATCAACTACTGGGATAATAAGTTCAAGTACTGTATCCTTTTCAAACAAATGCTTGTTACTTATAAACATCAACATGCTGTCAGTCTGTTGAAGTTTAGAAAAGAAGCCAGTCCCAACGACGCTTCTTTTTTTGGCATAAACACGTATTGCAGTTGACTTAAAAATCCTGTCTGTAATCATGAGGTCCTCTAGATCTGACGAATAACATTTCAATGTCTGAATTTGCATTGAAATCATAAATGCAAGAATCATCAAAAATGCTCTTTGTAACATCTGAAGAACCTCTCTTGGCTAGAAAATTGATCACATCCCTGTAAATCAAATACTGGAAAGGGTTGCCCCTCTCAATTCGATCGTAGTATATGAAAAAGTAAGTGATATTTCCAGCCTTTCAATCGGCATTCGTAATTATCTACGTTCTGCACTATCTTTGTGCTCCAGTCCAATCTATTAGCTAACAGATAGTTACAGAAATTGCAGTAGCCCACCTACTTATATATCACAGTATTCAAGTTCGATTGAAAAATATGGAAAACTATGGATTTCCGGGTTTTTCCCTCGCAACTCTATACCCTAATGAAACTTGACTTGCGGCTCAAAACCCCTATTTATGCGAACCGGTCTCCGTTGTCTCGGATGAAGTATAGGCGCTGCCGGAGAAAGGATCGGCATTCGAGAAACTCCAACCCGGAGGAGGGTCCGTCACGAAATCCTCGAAGAGGATTGTGGTGGCCAGGAGCACCCGCTCCTCGAGCTGCTCGAGATGAGGAGTAAAGCTCCGCTTGACCGGCCGGCCCTGCTTCTTGGGGCTGGCAGGAGCTTGCTTGGAGCTTTTGCGGAACTCCTTGAACCAGTGATTGCGGGATGAAAACCACGACATAACGATGCTCCCTTCAGCAACCAGTCCCCC
>JADFNA010000325.1 GCA_022563625.1 Candidatus Zixiibacteriota bacterium | reverse complement strand
TAATTTGACCTTCCGGGATAATGCCGGTCCAGACAAAGATGAAGGCAACTGACATCAAAAAGACTGTGACTAAAATTACAAATCCGCGACTCATTTTATTCTCCCGGGAAAAGCCGGCTTACAAACCGCGGTGGTCAATGATTTGGCCGCTGAGCGCTACCGCGGCCGCCGTGGCCGGCGATACTATATATCTATCGGCCTGGCGGGACAAAATTGAATAGCGGGCCTCAATCGAAGTAGTCGCGACAATACTCTCCTGGGCGACCCCGAACAGAGGCAGGGAGTTCGAGTCGATCCCGAAATTGAGAACGACAGCCCCGGATTCGATAAACTGTCGGATTATTCCTTTTTTCAGCGCCTGCAAGTACACGTGGCGGGAAACAGGAGATACAAACAGCGCGATGTTTTCGTGTACCTGTTTGCCGCGCAGTTTTTCGGCCGCCTGGCGCAGTTGTTCGAAATGCCCACCCGGTGAACCGCCGATGAACACAACATCCACGGCCGTCCCGGAAAGTTCTTCTGAGGTATGTAAAGACACTCCTGAGCCGAGGGCCGAAGAAATAGATACCTGCGCCGGGGGCGCCGCGGGCGCCCCGGGCGCCACGGACTCTCCCGGGGAGTTTTCAAGCGCCAGCGTCGGTTGTTTCCCGGCTGTATCCTGCGCGGCGCCGCTGCCGCGTTTGCGGGCCACCATTGGCTGGGCCTGTTCTATGTTGAACTGAAAGCTATGTTCATAATCGGCGTCGTTGTCGGCGGTGATTCCTGTATAGGGCCAGGAACCCGATGCGGCGCAGTATTTTCGTGTCACAGAGTCGAACGGGACAAGCGCCGAGCGGGCGACGCCCAGTGATCCTACGGCGCAGAATGTCTGACGCTCGAAAACCGGGAAACCACTAAGCGATTTTCCGCAGAACTCGACAACAGTTTCGGCGGTATTTTCTCGCGCCAGTTCCAGCGCAAGTAAGAGCGTAATATCTGTCGCGCTGATTGGCGAATATCTTTTTCCAGTCAGGATGACACGTGTCACCGCGGGTGTCCTCAGACATATTTCACCGCTTCTCACGAGCCGGGAGATTTCACTCTCTGCCAATCCCCAGCCGAGGGCGCCGAGAGCCCCGGCGAATCTCTCCTGTCCCCGTTCACAGGCGATTATTTTCCCCGGCAGCAACGCTCCTTTGGCTGCCAGCGTTTCCCAGAATGTTCCGTCATGCGCGCTGGAGACCTGTGTCACCCCGAACCGAATGGCCCACTGTCTGAGTTCAGCGGCGTCCGCCAGCGCTCCACTGGAACCATCTGTGACACAGAACGCATCAAGTCCCAGGGCAATGGTGGACGGGTCCAGACCAAGGGCATCGGACCTGCCTGGCGCGCCCGGGGCGCCCGGGTTGTCTGAGGCGCCCGAGGCGCTCAGCGCGCGCCTGCTGGCGCCGGTTAAAGCCAGCAGGTCCGGGACAATTGCAATCTCTTCGGAAACTGCGCTGCGGCGCCCGTCACGTTTTTCCCAGAGCAGTTTGTGTGTGGCTGATCTTTTGCCATAGTTCCTGGCCCGTTGGGCTGAGTACTCTTTGCCGGGGAATTGAAACTCCATTTGTTCGAGTTTCAAAAAGGCCGGTTTCTCTGTTATGCCATAGCGCCTGCGCCAGTTGTAGAACGCCGCGCGGGAAATCCCCAGCTCTGCCCCGCAATTATCGTCATCCCCCAGCCGCTCCCAGAGAACCCGAATCTCGTCTTCAGAAAACTTCGGCGCGCTGTATTGCGGCACATTGCGTTTGCGGCGCCAGTAGCCGACCAGGTATGGTTCAACATTGCCCAGCCGCTCGGCAATTCGCTCGTCTGTTTTGTACAGACGTTGGAGCCGTTCGAGCTCTTTCTTGGTTGGTATGCGGCGAGGAGGAGTCACTCTGGTGTTCTTCAGCTACGGGCGCAGCCAAAAATACAAGCGGTTTTGGCGGCAATGAAACAACTTGTGTGAAATGTGGACCAGTCAATTAGCAATTCAGCGATATACCTTACTCCCGCGCTTGAATGCTTTGAATAAAAGTTCGTACATATCTTCAAGGTCCAATGACATCATACGCGTTTGTCCGATGACCGGCATGAAATTACTGTCTCCGGCGAAACGCGGAACAATGTGTGTGTGCAGATGCCCGACAACACCGGCGCCTGCGATTCTCCCCAGATTCATGCCGATATTCAGCCCCTGGCATTTGAGGCTGCGCTTGATAACAGCGGCGGCGCGCCTGATGAGGCGAAAATGCTCATTGGCTTCAGCCTCTGAGAGTTTTTCCAGATCGCGCACATGGCGGCCGGAAACAATCAGTGTGTGCCCGCTGGTATACGGGTATTTGTTCATCACGACCAAATTATGACGGCCCCGCATGACAACGAGTGATTTACGATCATCCGGATTTTTGACCGCGCGGCAGAAGACACATCCGCGCTCGGGTTTGCCCGTGATAAACCCGGCCCGCCAGGGCGCCCAGATGATCTCCGCATTCATCCGGTTAATATAGGAGATTTGCCGGAAAAATAAAGAGGCGCATCAGGCCCGCCAGGGGCGCGAGGGGCGCCCTCGGACAGGAGAGTTCCCTGAGGGGATTATTGGTGGAGGATGTTATCGAGCAGATTTTAGTTGCTAATTTATGTGATGCTAATGCATTGCTAGAGGGTTACCCCGGCTTAGCGAAGACGTTGGCTGTAAAAACTCTGGCAGATTTAATGAATCTTAAATTCAGCAGAATCCAGAGCACGCCAGATCTGATGCCTTCTGACATTACTGGAACGTATATAATAGAGGAAACTTCCGGAAAAAGAACTTTTAAATTTCAGCCAGGACCGATTTTTGCAAATATAGTTTTGGCGGATGAGATGAACAGGGCAACCCCTAAAACTCAAAGTGCTTTGTTGGAAGCAATGCAGGAAAAGCAGGTTACTGTTGGCAATAATACATTCAAGCTAGATTTGCCTTTTTTTGTTTTAGCAACAATGAACCCAATCGAGCAAGAAGGGACCTATCCTTTGCCTGAAGCGCAGGCAGACAGATTTTTGCTAAAAATCAAAGTAGGCTATCCTTCAATAGAAGAGGAAGCTGAGATTGTAGACAGGTATACTTCAGTCAAAAAAGAGCATAATCTCAAACCACTGCTGAACAAAAATCACTTGTTAAGCTTGCAAAATTTAGTTAGGCAATTCCCCATAGCTAATGA
>JADFNA010000016.1 GCA_022563625.1 Candidatus Zixiibacteriota bacterium | reverse complement strand
CATCGAAGTTGCTCGTTTTGCGACAAGGCGTCCGTCACGCCGCGGCGTTGGTTTATCGGTCCCAGCGTCCCCATAACGCGCACTCCCGCGTCGGTTCGTCGCCTACTTTGTTCCTTGATACCGTCCAAAGAAATGCCAGTATAGCCCGTGCTCCGTCCTTCGTCGACGGCGAGATTGCGCCGTCATTTCGCCTATTTGGACCTTGCACGGCTGATTCCACGCCGAATTTGCCGACCGCCGGTAAGCTATGTCTCGCACTTAGACGACGATGTCGGGCGGTCGATAGAGTAGGTACCACCCGTCGGATTGTGTCCGGCCGGTTGCTGGACAACCGCGGCACGGCTAGAATTTAGCGAGCTGCTTGCGATGTTTTTCGGACGGCGGGTTGGTAAGGACGGTAGAGGGTCGCGAGGGAAGTCAAATCGCCCGTTCGGAGTCTTCACCGCAAGTCGCGAGGGCTCAGCCGTCTGTCGGAGTATAGGGCAGCAAGTACCGAGGTCGCCCGACCCGCGAATTCGACATTCGCGTTCGAGCGCCGATTCCCAGGAGAAGCACGGATATGTTCGAGCGGTTTACGGATCGTGCCCGCAAGGTCATGGCCCTTGCCAATCAAGAGGCCCAGCGGTTCAATCACGAGTACATTGGCACGGAGCACATCCTTCTCGGTTTGGTCAAGGAGGGTTCCGGGGTCGGTGCGAATGTGCTGAAGAACTTGGACGTCGATCTGCGCAAGGTGCGCCTCGAGGTCGAAAAGCTGGTCAAGAGCGGACCGGAAACGGTCACCATGGGGAAACTCCCGCAGACTCCCCGCGCCAAGAAAGTCATCGAGTACGCGATCGAAGAGGCGCGAAACCTGAATCACAACTACGTCGGCACCGAGCACTTGCTCTTGGGGCTCTTGCGCGAGCAGGACGGGGTGGCGGCCCAGGTCCTGATGAACCTCAACCTCAAATTGGAAGACGTTCGCGAAGAGGTCCTGAATTTGCTCGGGGCCACGGACGAACCCGAAGAGGTCGGCGGTCCGGGTGGGGTGATCGGCGGCGAGACGAAGAAGGGGAAGAGCAAGACGCCGGCCCTCGACTCGTTCGGACGCGATCTCACTGAAATTGCCAAACAGGACAAGCTCGATCCGGTCATCGGACGGAAACGGGAAATCGAGCGCATTATCCAAATACTCTGCCGCCGGCAGAAGAATAACCCGGTACTGCTCGGCGAGGCCGGTGTCGGCAAGACGGCCATCGTCGAGGGTCTGGCACAGAAGATCATCGCCCACGACATCCCGGAACTGCTGAATCGCTTGCAGTCGGAGGACCCTGCAGAACGTCTGGAGACGGTTATTCATCTGTCTCAATCCGGCGGTGAGGAATCTATCGCCGGGTTGGTGATGGCGCTTGAGGATGACGATGCAGCCGTGCGCGAGCAGACGGCGGAGTGCCTGTCGAAACTGCGCGGTGATACGGCAACGGCATTACTCTCAGAATTCCTTGGAAATCCGAACATCAGAACCAGAAACCTTGCCGCGGAAATTCTGGTTAGTATTGGCGCTGATGCGGTATCCGGGCTGATCGGCTGGATAACCCATGAGGACCACGATGTGCGCAAGTTTGTGGTCGATACTCTGGGTTTGATTGGCGACCCTCGCGGCGCTGAGGCGCTCAAACTGGCCTTGTGGGATGAAAACATAAACGTCTGCTGCGGCGCGGCTGAGGCTCTGGGTTTGATCGCGGAGCCTTCAACAACGGGCGCCTTAATTGCGGCCGCAGAGAAGATGTCTGATCTCCGTCCGCAGGTTATTGAGGCGCTGGGGCGTATCGGCGCTCCGGATTCGGCGGAGTTTCTGTTGGACTGCCTGGCTATGGATGATTCCATTCTGGTGTTTCTGGCCGCCGAAGCGTTGGAAAATATCGGCTCACCGAAAGCGTTAAAAAAGCTTTCGGATATGGTAAATGATGAATCAGCCGAAGTCGCTGAGGAGGCGTTCAAATCGGCGTTAAAGATATCCGAAGCAATCAGTGTGGACCTCAAGACGCATGTGAGAAGTGACAGGTTACAAAGTTTTATCATAAGCGGATACATAAACGATGACAGCACGATCGTTTCGTTTTCGGAACGGAATTCTGACATTTGGAAAGATGAACCACTTGCATCGGCATTGCTGGAACGTGTTTCGGAGATAAACGAATTCAACCTCAAGCAAGCGGCAGAATCAATTGCGCGCATCAATCCGCGATTCCACAAACTGATAGCAGCGAGGCTGCGGATCGCCCCTGCCAGTGATAAAACAATACTACTGGAACTACTCGGTTGCTGTGTGAGCGCTTCTTGCGTTGATGAGCTGCGGCAATACGCAAAAGATGACGATCCTGAGATTCGCGCAAAAACCGCACTAACACTTGGAAAGCTTGTCGACAAAATTGCCCTGCCCGTTCTGCTGGAGCTGGCCGGAGACGCTGTCGGCCATGTTCGCGCCGCAGCCTCCAAGGCAATAGGCTGGGTGGCTGATCCAAGCTCCAGTGAGCTCCTTATCGCAGGCTTAGACGACCCTTTTCCGGACGTGCGCGAAGCATGTGTGGGAGCGCTGGTTGCCATAGGCGGGCAAAATGTCATTGACCATTTCACCGGCGATCTGGAACACAGCAGAGCAGAACGGCGCAGGCTGGCAGCTCTTGCCCTGGGGTGGATCGGTGAGGAATCCGCCTGCGACCCTCTAATCGGCGCGCTCGGCCATAGTGACCCTGAAGTTCGCAGGGCCGCTCTTGTCGCCATTCGCAGGATGAATGTGGCGCCAGAGCTGGATGAATTAACCGTGCTAATTGCAGATGAAGACGACAGTGTGCAGAAGGTAGCTATAACCGCCCTGGGTGAATGCTACCCGGATGAATCATCCGACATTCTGGCGAACTACCTGAGATATGACGACATGATGCTGCAGATTCATGTGATTACCGTACTAAAGCAGGTGGGGCTGCCCGAGTCAATCGAACTTCTCAAGAACGCGGCCGCTAACGGTTCGCAGGCCATTCGCGTAGCCGCGATAAATGCGCTGGCGGCTATTGATGATTCACAACTGGCTGAGTTTCTCATGTCGCTCAGCTCCGGCGGCGACGCGGAAGTGGAGAAGGCGCTGAGTTCGGTAAACCCTGCTTTTCAGAATGCGGAACTGCTATGACCCAGGCCGAATCAACAAAACACAGCATTCTGGTAGTAGATGACGAACTTCTGATTCGTGACCTGTTATATGATTTCTTTCAGGACCGGGCCTGGGACGTAACTGTGACCGGCAGCGCCGAAAATGCGCTGCAACAGATTGAGGCCCGTGACTTCGACGTTCTGCTCACTGATCTGAAAATGCCCGAGATGGATGGGTCAACTTTGATAGACAAAGTTCGCGCCCACCGGCCAAACATGCCGGTCATAGTTATCACAGGGTACCCGTCTATTGAATCCGCTGTGCGGTCGCTGCGCCAGAGGGTGGACGATTATCTTACCAAGCCATTCAATGTAACAAAATTATTTAAGACAGTCGAAGAGACAGTATTGAGGGCTCAGGACAGCGGATCAAGTGAATAAACGTATTGGTTGAAGTGGACAATTTGACAAATGAAGCAGCGCTCGCACATGCGCAAAGGGAGGTCTCTATGTCTGACCTGAGAATTTTGGCGGTTGACGAATCTTCAACCATGCGCCGGATTATCATCAACACGCTCAAAAAGGCGGGATTCGTGAATGTCATTGAGGCCAGCGATGGAAAAGAAGCCCTGGCAAAGCTCGAAACGGAGGATATAAACTTCGTTATTACCGAGTGGAATATGCCTGAAATGGATGGGCTGACTCTTGTGTCGAATATGAGAAAATCTGATAGTCACAGCAAGACTCCTGTATTGATGGTCACCACGCGGTCTGTTAAAGAGGACGTTGTGGAGGCGCTGAAGGCGGGCGTCAACAATTACATATTGAAACCCTTCACACCGGATACACTCAAAGAGAAAATTGAAAAGACACTGGCGGGCTGAATCCTTCTGGTTCCCATACTGGTGGTGCAGCATATGCCGCCGAAATTCACAAAGTCTCTGGCCGAGCGGCTGGACTCGCTTTCACAGGTGTCTGTCAGCGGAGCCCGTCCGGGAGACATCGCCGAACCTGGCCACGTCTATATCGCTCCCGGCGCCAAACACATGACTCTTGCGCCGGGGGCAGCGACCCCTTCCATTCGTATTGCGGATACACCGAGTGACACGCTTTACCGTCCATGCGTTGATATCATGATGAAATCGGTGATCAAGAAATTCGGTAAACAGACGCTGGGGGTCATTCTAACAGGCATGGGCAACGACGGCCAGAGCGCCTGTCAGGAGCTACACAGCCTCGGCGGTAAGATCATCGCGCAGGAAAAACGAAGAATCTTGCATTGTCTACGGCATGCCCAAGGCGATCGTGGACAACGGTCTGGCGGACGTTGTTTCGCCCATAGACTCGATAACAGACGAAATCCTCTCCTTTTTCTAATTTTCCTCTATCCAGGCGCCCCTGCGGACATTCAACCTTTTAGAATTTGAAATTGCTGGACAATGAAGTCGGTGAACCCAATCCGAGTTTCAGCAGCGGATTTCTCTCATTGACCCCTGGAGTTTTAGTTGCTCTAAAGGTGCCGGGTTGCGAACTTTCTCTGGCCGGATGTTCGTTCCGCAGGGAAGCGGGCGCCGGCTCAGCTTTCAGTCATAAGACAAACCGATAGCGGCAGGTCGGAACTCAGGCTGGAAGATCAGAAAAAGCGTAAGACAGCGTAAGACAGCGTAAGACAGCGTATGACTGATGCAATCGATGAGATGACTGACGGGCGAATGATAGATTTCGGCTTTACCGCAGATGGTCCCCCGAGTGGCGCTGGCAGCTTTGTTGACGCCTATCAGGTATTCACCCGGGTCGTGAACCGCCTGCAATCGAAATACCTCGAGTTGAAAGACGAAAGCGAACGGCAATCCAGGCAATTAGCCGAGGCCAATGAATCTTTGCGGAAGCTGACACTGAGAAACCGGGCAATTACGGAGTTCTTAAACAGTATTCTGGCCTCAGTTTCCTCGGGCATTGTGGTCGTGGACCGGCAGGGGAAGATTACTCATTTCAACAGCGCCGCGGAGACCATGTTTGGTGTTGCGGCGGCTGAGGCGGTTGGGAAACCATATCATCAAGTTGTAGACCTGGTTGACAAGAGCCGCCTGTCGGCGCCGGACATTGTCAGGGAGACAGTTATGTCAGACGCCCCAACAACAGGCTCGCGCGATGTGGAAAAGGAAATCCGGCTTGCCGATCAGTCCACGCGGCTTTTTTTGACCGGCCTGTCTCCGCTGACCGATGTGGAAGGCCGCATATTCGGGGCGGTGGAAGTTTTTCAGGACATCTCTGACCTTCATCAAATGCGCCAACGAATGTCGCGCATGGAGGCGCTGGCCGCGGTCGGCGAGATGGCCGCTAGTGTCGCCCATCAGGTGCGAAATCCGCTGGTGAGTGTCAAAGGCTTTGCGTCTTTGATAGCTCGCGGCTCATCACCTGCCGAGGCTGTTGGACAGGCAGCGAATATTTTGCGCGGGGTTGATAATCTTGAGCGGGTGATCGACGCGCTGTTGAGGTTCTCGCGCAAGGAGACTCTAAATCTCAAGGCAACCAACCTGAACCGCTATCTCAGAAAAGTAGTCCGGCAGTTTAACGAGCGAGAGACAGCGGAGAATAAGAGCGCTATTCCGGTCGAGTGTGTAATCCCGGAGAAGAAACTCAATGTCGATATAGACCAGATCGTGTTTCGTGAGGTTGTCCAGAACATTTTGCGCAATGCTCGAGAGTCATGCGCCCGGCCGGTGCATATTAAACTCGAATTGCGCCAGTTTAATGACGGCGGCAGCGAGAATGAAAAGGAAGGCGTTGAAGTAATAATTGAAGATGACGGTCCCGGTATTCCCTCGGATCAGCACGCGGAAATTTTTCGGCCGTTCTTTACGACGAAAGCCCAGGGTTCAGGATTGGGCCTGGCGTTGGCCAAGAAAATGATCAATGCCCACGGCGGGGCGATCAGCGTGAGTAGTTCTCCGGGAAAAGGCTGCATATTCAGGATTCGATTTCCGCGCACAGTCTCAAGTCACGCGAGCGCAGAGGCAGGAATTAAGTCCGGCGGCGAACAGATGAGGGCCGAGCAGGCAACGGCGTTTTAACTTTCCCATTGGGGACAAAGGAGAATATGAAAGCGAGATTACTGATTATTGATGATGATTCGCTGGTTGTCGAATTTCTTGAAGAAACATTCCGCAAAAGCGGCTGGGAGTTGCGCAGTTCGCACTCAGCGGAAGCGGCCTTGGAGCTTCTCAAGCGCGAATCGTTTGATGTTGTCCTTTCAGACATCAGGCTTGGTGGCATGGATGGCATAACACTCCTGCCGAAAATCAAACAACTCCGTCCGAACGCGGTGGTCATCATGATGACCGCATACGGGGGAGTGGAAACGGCTGTCCTGGCAATGAAGCTGGGCGCTTTTGATTTTATCGAGAAACCCATGTCCCCGGCGGTGTTGGAGGTGAAGATCCAAAAGGCGCTTGCGCAGGGTAAGCTGGAACGTGAGGTAACAACCCTCAGGCTTGACGCCTCAAGCGCTAGACGGGATATCATAGGCAAATCCAAAGCTATTCGCGATGTCTTTGACATAATCCAAACTGCCGCTCCGACCCGTGCGACTGCCCTGATAACCGGTGAATCCGGTGTCGGCAAGGAGTTATTTGCGCGCGAGATGCATACGCAGTCCGACCGCGCCGACGGGCCGTTTCTCAAATTGAACTGCGCGGCGCTTAACCCTAATCTGATTGAATCTGAGTTATTCGGACATGAAAAGGGGGCATTCACAGGGGCGATTCAGGCCCGTTCGGGTCGCTTTGAATTGGCCCAAGGCGGCACGCTTCTGTTGGACGAAATATCCGAACTCCCGATTGAAACGCAGGCCAAACTGTTGCGTGTTCTTCAGGAGCGCGAGGTGGAAAAGGTCGGCTCGGCTGATAGCATCAGCGTTGACGTCAGAATAATCGCCAGTAGCAACCGGGATTTGCAGGCGGCCATAGCCGACGGCACGTTTCGCAGCGATCTGTACTATCGCCTGAACGTGATCACGATTGATGTGCCGCCGCTGCGGAAACGCAGGGAGGATATTCCTGCGCTGGCAGAGTTTTTCAATCAAAAGTATTCCGAAGAAAATAAACGCCCGGCCAAGCCGATATCAGAGTGCGCCTATGAACTGTTTATGAAGTATTTCTGGCCGGGCAATGTTCGTGAGCTTGAAAACCGCATTCAGGAAGCGGTGGTCCTGTCCAAAGGAGATCGTATCACGGCAGAGGATTTCTCCCTTGATATGCGCACCGGCTTGACTCCGCTCCAGAATAACCTCGAATTCGAGCGTATGACGTTGCATGATGTCGAACGTCATTTAATAGTCAACCGTATCAAACAGTACAGCGGCAACAAGACGGACGCCGCGCGCAGTCTCGGTGTCGCGGCGCGGACAATTCGGAACAAACTTAAAGAATACAGCGGCGAAGGACCGAACGACAACTTCCAGGAGCGGGACTAAGGTCCCGGGTATGATTGTTTCACTTTGAATCGGCCGCCAGCAGGCGCCTCCACCATAGCTCCACCTTAGCTCCAACATCGCACCCGCAACACCTATCTTGCAGTTCAACAACTGAACTGCCGGGCCGATAACCAATTAAGGGGCCATACGTTCCTCCGCTTGTGGCGGGCGTTCAGGCGTCGGCTAAACATATGGATATAGCTACTATATTAGGCTTAGCGATCACTGTTTCGGCGGTGGTGACTTCATTTTGGATGGAAGGCGGCTCCCCCGGGACTGTGTTGCTTGTGGCTCCCATGATACTGGTTATTGGAGGGGCATTTGGGGTAGCGGTTGTTGGAGGTTCTTTTAACACCGCCCTGCGTCTTCCTGTCTATCTGAAAATCGCCATACGCGGCAGGCGCTTTGATTCGGTTGCGACAATCGACCGAATAGTCTATGTGGCCGAAATGTCCCGCCGTGAAGGTGTGCTCAAGCTGGAGAAAGAACTCGGGCCGTATGATGAACCACTGTTCCTGAAAGCAATGCATTTGGTCATCGACGGCGTCGGCGCCATAACGCTGCAGGAAATACTCGAAACAGAAATCCACTGTATCACGCTCAGACATCAACGGGGCATAGATTTTTTCAACCGGGTCGGAGGGTTTTCGCCGACACTGGGTATTTTGGGGACGGTCCTGGCGCTGGTCCACACGCTCAGCAGTGTCACCGAGCCGGACCGCATGGCCGCATCGATCGCCTCGGCCTTTATCGCCACCTTGTGGGGAGTCGGGATGGCCAATATGGTCTATCTGCCGATTGCGGATAAACTCAAAATGCGCCATGAAGAAGAAGTGGCGCATCTTGAGTTAATCACCGAAGGGGTGCTGGCAATTCAGTCTGGTGAAACTCCGCGCGTGATAAGGCGGCGATTGCAGGCCTTCCTGCCTCCGTCGATCCGCGACATGGAGTAGAGCCGGAACCGGCAATTAGCGCCATGCGTCTCAAAGACTCTGAAAAATTTCACATATCCGCTTATCGCCGCCGCCGGCGGCAGACTTCCGGCTCCTCGCGGAATAATAGTGACCGCTGGCTGTTGACCTATGCGGATTTGATTACCCTGCTGCTGGCATTTTTCATCATCATGTTCTCCATGTCCCATCTGGACGCCAAGCGTTTCGGCAAAGTTTCGCAGGCGCTGGCGGGTATCCTGAACGGTAGGTCAGTTGAGGCGGTATTTGAGAGAAAGTTCGACGATGAAGAGGGCAGCGGGCCTCTCAAGATTTCCAGGCTCAGGATAATGATGCGGGCTATCGAGCATAAAGCGTTTGAGAAGGGAATTGACGACAATAAATTCGAAAGCGAAATGACCGAACGCGGGCTGGTCATACACATCATGGAACAGGCGCTGTTCGCGCCCTCGGAGGCGAAACTCTCAGAACGCGCTAGAGAGGTCCTCGATCTTGTCGCCTCAGAGCTGGAAGACATCCCCAATCACATTCGTGTCGAGGGACATACAGACAACGCGCCGATCTCAACCGGGAGATATCCGTCAAACTGGGAGTTGTCATCAGCCAGGGCGACAGAAGTCGTGCGCTATTTAATCAATCAGCACGACATACCGGAGAAAAACATTTCGGCGCTGGGCTACGGTATGTTTCGGCCTATCCGTCCCAATAATACAATTGAAAACCGCGCCAAAAACCGCCGCGTGGATATACTTGTTATGAATATGGAATTGTCGTTCAAAGAGCCCAGCGCGTCGTTGTTTGTGCCGGGGAAGACACCCTGATGGCGACACGCTGTGCGGCTATTTGATGTCCGTTTCTTCGTAGTACACAGATGGACGATCAGGTTGGATTGCTGAATTGGAACAGCGAAGTTCCGGTATCGTCCCCTTCACAAAGTAGAACATATACACGATATCTGCGAGGTCAGTCTTGTCGTCGAAGTTGACGTCGCCTGCATCTGGATGAACCGGAGCAGGGCCGGCATAGAAGTAAAAGTCAATCAGGTAAAAGGCATCGTCTCTGTCGGTAACTCCGTCACCATTTGCATCGCCGCAGATGTAGTCACAGGCGTCGCCAATGCCATCAGCGTCAGCATCCTCCTGACCGGGATTGCTAATTGTTGGGCAGTTGTCGCAAGCGTCGCCAAAACTGTCAGCGTCTTGGTCAATCTGCTCAGGGTTAGGCTCCCTATAACAGTTATCTTCATGGTCTTGAATTCCATCGCCATCAATGTCGCTTGGAAACACCAATGCAGGAATCAGTTCGACCGAACCTGAGAAATTCGGAAAAACAGTTGTGCCACTCCCACTGTAAATTAGAAATGATTTCCCTGAGGGAGGCACGAAGCTGGAATCAATCACAAGGGATGCTTCGGCGAATGTGCCTCTAGGGACTAAGCTGAAATACAATCGAGCCCAAAGTTGATTTGCCCCTCTCGGAAAAGGAGCGCCGCCAATGTCTGCTCCTGCAACACGTATTTTTCCTGTCTTATTAGCCTTTGAAGGAAGTGTTGCGGTGTGGATGGGCCATTTTGAGAGATGCTCGCCAAACATGACGGAATCGTACATCCAATTCACCTTATCATTCCAAGTTAGGCCAAGCGCTCCTCCCCCCAATAGAGAATCGAGTGACACAAATATGCTGACAGAGAATCGCGGATTGGGACCTACAATGACGTCTGTGATTTCAAGTGAAAAGGTGTCTGGCGTAGCGCCGGGAATCTGTCCCGAAACCGTAGAGAAACCGGACACACATACAATAAAGAGCGCAACGCCTACAATTTGTCTTCTTACGTGTTGAATGATTGCCTTTGGTGTGTAATTCATTACGTCACATACTTCTCAAATCATGTGGATAATCAACGAACAATCTGTCTGAGAAATCTTGCGTGATACACCAGAAACCCTTTCGCTTTAATAATATAGGCGGTTTCAGGGGAAGCGCAAGGTGAATTCGGTGTGTGTACTCATCTAGATTCCCGAAGACGTCGCATGGAAAAATAGTCCGCTTAACCAGGAAATCTTTTCACTGATTGATTCCGCTCCAATCGCCTCGTTTCGACTAAACGATTACTGTACAGCACATTAACTCATCCGCAGCGCTCAGGCGCCGGGATTGCAAGATGTTATGTGGCGGAATCCCGTAAGGGTGATGCGATTATGGCGAATATAATACAATCCATGGTGCTTGACAAAATCGGGACACCGAAGTTCCGCGCATATCTCAATCTGTCATCACTCAAACACAAGCTGACAGCGGGGAACATTTCAAATGTTCTGACTCCCGGATACCGGGCGCGCGAAATTGATTTTAACGGAGAATATCAACGCGCGATTAATGCGGATAAGGGATTGCGGCCGGCTGTAACTCATCCCCGGCATATTGCATTGAGCAACAGTCCAGACCGGGAGCCGAAAATTATGGAAAGCAAAACGAAGTACAGCAACGGCATAAATAACGTGAACATTGACAAAGAAATGACTGATCTGGCAATTAACCAGATGAGCTACACAATTTCCGCGCGCATGATAAAAGATAAATTCGACAGTTTGCGTAAAGCAATCACTGGAACAAGATAGGGACAGTGGTCCGCGTTGGGAAATAGAATAGGAAGCAGAGCATGTCTGGGATATTCAGGGCGCTGGAAATATCATCATCCGGCATGACCGTGCAGCGCCAGAAAATGGACGCGGTGTCTGAAAACATCGCGAATGTGGACACGTCACGCACGGAAAAGGGCGGGCCATATCAGCGCAGGAGGATTGTTGTCAGTGAAACCACTGAAAGACCCTCTTTCTCCTCAGCTATGAAACGCGCCCATGGAAAGCTTGCCAGGACACACAGCAAGCATATTGAAGGGATGACGCGACCAGGAAACAGACAGGAAACTCCGCAAGTAGAGGGCAAAAACATTGTGGATGGGGCGTCTTCGTTCAAGTTGATCTTTGATCCGAGCCATCCGGAGGCGAATGAAGAGGGTTATGTGCAAATGCCGGATATTGAAATAATCAATGAGATGGTGGATATGATTTCGGCCAACCGCGCATACGAGGCGAATATCGCGGCGATCTCGACCGCCAAGCGCATGATAAATGAAGCGATGGAAATATAAGCGACAGTAGAATCGATCTTTCAGAAACGGATGCAGACAAAAGCAACGAGAGTGAGATAGCAGGAGGAGGGGAAGATAAATGAGTGTAAATGCACTGGGCGTAAACGCCTACACAAAAGTTGAGAATCTCAATCTACAGAACCGGTCCGAGTGGACACGACCCGCCAAAAGGCAGGCTGAGCGGAGCGAATTTACAACTAAAAGCGGCGAAGCCACAAAGATAACTATTCCACAAAAGATTGGGGCGCAATCTTCCGCGCTGGCGGGGGCGAATGACAAAGCCCTTGCTGACATACTCAGTCCGGAGGAAAAGCGCGCAATTGACCAATTGTTTGCGAAGTACGATTTCTCAAAGATGGAAAGCGCCGGCTATAGCCCGTTCGGAGAAACAGCAGC
>JADFNA010000324.1 GCA_022563625.1 Candidatus Zixiibacteriota bacterium | reverse complement strand
GGATTCTGTTCTGAATATGCCTCAGTCAATCGCGACCTGCTTTCCGGGGATTTCACCAAACTTGGCGTCGAAGTGATGCTTTCGGGCATCGCCATGTCGCTGGCCGAGGAAGCGTTACATGGTCCCGCCGCGCCTTCAAGCGATTCAAAGAAAAAGTAGAGTTGTTTAGCGGACCGATGAGATGACGATTGCGCAGCAATGTGCATTTGGGGAAAGCTTACCATTCACAACAATGCCGCCGCCCGAATAATCGGAGCGGCGGCTTTTTTTGTGGATAGGCGGAACAAAAATCAACGCTTGGCAAAGGACTGCACGAAATCGCTGAGTGCGTTGGCCATATCACCGGCCTTCTGATAGCGGTCGGCGGGATCTTTTTTCAGCGCCCGTTGGCAGACATGATCAAAAAGCGGCGGCACACGTGGATTTGATTTCGAGGGCAGCTCAGCTTCTGTGTTGGCAATGTTGTATATCAGGCTGGTCAGATTGTCGCCCTTGAATGGCCGTTCTCCAATCAACATCTCATAGACAACAATGCCCAATGAGAATATATCGGAGCGGCCGTCCACCTTATGGCCCTTGAGCTGTTCGGGAGAAATGTAGTTCGGCGTACCCATCGCCACACCGGTTTTGGTCATGCTGGTTGATTCAATGCGGGCGATTCCGAAATCCAGTACCTTGATTGAGTAATCCGGCATGACCATGATGTTCGCCGGTTTGATATCACGGTGGACAATTCCCTGTTCATGCGCATATTGCAGTGCGCTGCAAATCTGATAAATGATCTTGGCCACGATTTTGAAATTGAAATCAACCTTGCGCTTGATCATCTCTTCGAGCGTCTGGCCTTCAAGGAACTCCATCGCGATATACTGCGTCGTACCTTCAGAGCCGACATCATAAATGACCACGATATTCGGGTGAGACAGCTTGCCGGCGGCCTGCGCCTCGAGGAACAGCCGCGCTTTCAACTCTTCCATTTCTTGCGGATCGGTCAGGAAGTCCAATCTAATTGTTTTGAGCGCTACTGGACGGTTTATAGCCGGGTCCACTCCGCGGAACACCAGACCCATAGCGCCCTTGCCGACAATACCCTGAAGTTCATAGCGCCCGAGTCTCTGTCCGGGCTTGACGGCTTCCATCATCGCAGCGTTAGGCGTGTCTGAGAGAACTTCGCCAGGAGCTTGCTCTAGGACCTGCGGTTCATCTGAAGGCTGCTTGTCCTGCACAAGCCCTTCTCGGTCCGGACTCACCGGTTGGGGGTCCGAAGGCGCCTTTGCTCCTGTTTCAGACTCAGGGACACTGGGGCCAACTTCAATTTCTTCGTCAATTTCCTTGTCAATTTTTTCGTCCGCTAAGTTTGCCGCTTCTTGCTCAGACTTACTCTGAGCAACTGATGAGTCAGAAACTATGGCTTCACCGGCGTCAATTTCCCCATAATTGGTTTCACAGAAAGAATCGACATCCACCGGTGTATCCAGGTTGGCGCTGGAGAGAGCGCCATAATCGGTAAGGCCGCCTGGATCAAGGACCTCTTCCGGAGTGAATCCGTCCGCCGGTTTGCCTATTACGGACCCATGCTTCTTGTCCTTTGCCGCTATCTTTATTGCGTCCTTTGAAGCTTTTTTGCCGGTGGGGATGGCTGCTGTTTTGTCAGCGCCAATAGCGATTGTCTTGTTTCCCGAAGCGGCCACCGTCTCAGACAGTCCGTCACCCGTTTTGATCGCCGTGGTCCTGGCGCCCAACGCAGAAGTGTTCATGGCTTGGGTCAGGCCTTGTGTCAGACCTTGCGCCAGACTTTGTGTTAGCGCACTGGTCTCGGCTCCCGTCCTGATCGCCCTGGTCGCTCCCTCAGAATCTTCTCCGCTGAAACTGGTAGCGCTGAACTCATCGGAGAATCCTTCGCTTTCGCTTCTTGCCAGCGCAGAAACGCTGCGCCGTTGCGACTCTTCTCCCTCTTGAGACAACTTTCGGCTCACATGCCTCGTGATAGCCTGTAATACTTCTTCTTTCTGGCCCCTACGAAGCGCTTTTTTCAGCGCGCGGGTTACGAAACTGTAATCAAGCGCCATCAGCGGGCTTGCCACGAGGAACAAGACCAGTTGCAACGCGATAAACAACGAACTCGCCATGAGATTGAATGAGTTGAACAGGAAATAATTCACATTCGCCAGACCGATCAACGCCAGAGCGATAACAACCAGACGATGCAATGAGGCAATTAACGGCAGCCCGTATGCGCTGACCGCGCCGATCAGGAGCAGTATTAGCACATACCAGCCCAGCTTACTGTCTGCCCGCTGCAGATAATTCATCTCCAGAATATTATCCAGCGCTATGGCAGTTTTTAGATAATGCGGCAATTCCGGTGAAATCGGAGATTTATAGTATTCGGTATATGATCCGATCGCCAGTGTTATCACCACCAGCTTATTTTCGAAATCTGAAAAATCAATCCGTTCATTGAGAATATCTGTAGCAGAATATGTTTTGAAGCCCGTTTGCCCGGTCGGGAAATTCAATAGCATCTCTCCTTTGCTGCTGGTCGGAATCACACGGTCCGGCAGGGCCACACTTTCGCCGCCGTTGATTATGATCGACTCCGGGCTGAAGCGCAGAAAGTGTGAAGCGGCGGCCAGTGAGGCCGACGGGTAGTAATAGCCGTTGTAGTTCATAATGAGCGGCTCCGAGCGAAGCGCCCCGGATTCATCCAGCGCTGTGTATCTGAACCCGAGCCTGGTTGCCGCATCAGCAACTTCCTTGGGCGGCATGAGAGTGGTGCGGACCGAGAGAGCCTGATCTGGAGGAAGGGTGAAAACATCACTGTTGGTCATCAGTGCGTTTCGGAAAAGATATTGCGGATTGGTGACCTCCCTCGATTGCTTCTGCGAGGCCAGCACATCATAGGTGACTGTCACATTTTTCATCCACAGCAGTTGATCAGCAATGATGTTGTCTGATTTCCTGGCATGCTTCTTCGATTTGCTCTTGGCCCGGGTCTTGTTCTTATTTTCCGCTGATTTTCTATCAGATTCCGGGATGTCAAAATCCAGAAGCGCAGTGCGCGGCTTCCCCGATCCGACAGCCGCAACCAGATCCGAGATTTCCTCGGCGCTCCATGGCCAGGGACCTATCTCAGCAATAGTTAGATCGTCAATCTTGACCAGGACTACTTTTTCTGAGACAGGAGAACTCTGCTTGAACTCATACAGAATGTC
>JADFNA010000323.1 GCA_022563625.1 Candidatus Zixiibacteriota bacterium | reverse complement strand
GCCTAAAAGCTTCCCCAAAAGGTCAACGGTGTTATATATCCCGAGCCGATATTGCTGTTTTTCACCTCGCTTTCGCATCCTCGGCAAAAGACCCGAATCGCTGACTTCTTGAACTGACGAAGCTTCCAAAAACTTTTCAACGAGACTCTCGCTTAACCGCTGGTCGGAACGGAATTTCCTGCCGCCGGGGTGTCCTCAAAACCCCTGGTTGCATGTCACTCCATACAGGCCGTGGGGCTGATTGAGAGGCTCCGGCGCTACCGCCGCTGAGAACTCAGCGCGGGCAAATCGCCGGACTCGTTGCGAGGCCCCCGGGCGCCTTGAGTAGCCGAAGTCCCGGATATAGCTGACGGTCCTGTGTGGCCTGCGGGCCAGGGACCGTTAAGGAGTGAATTCGAGAATTTGCGGGAAATCCCGCTAAATTCGTAAACTTCATGTAAATGAGGGAGCATTGTAATGATGCAAAGAAGATCAATACTTTCATCTTTGCTGTTGGTGTCTCTGCTCTCAACGTTCGCATTTTCGAGCGCAGTAGCGCAGGGCAATACAGTTAGTATCGATTCTAATCCGTTGTCTCAACGCTGTGTCGCTGGAGTGCTGAACGTTAGTATTGACATTTCTCAGGATATCAGCGCTTTAGAGCTAATCTTGAAGACTTCGGGCGATGCCACCGTAACTTCCGTCACTTTTGACGCAAGTTTGGCCAGTCTTGGCTTACAAGGTGACGTTTCAGTGCCTGGATTGATCAGGATTTTTGCTCTGGACACGACTGGGGGCGCAGGGTGCCTTCCTACAGGACTGCATGTTGCGGCCCAGATCGCGTACTTTACCGATGACGTATGTTCAGGACAGTTTACCGTCTCTGGCGGGACAACTGCCCCTGACAGCAATGGGGTAACTTTTTCGACGCAGGCTGTTGATTGCGCCGGAAATCCCAATGTGGCTATAGTACCGCTCACGGTCACGGGAGGCGTGGTCATCATTAAAAATCTTGACCCGTTCATCGCCTGCCCACTCGACCAGACCATGCCTTTTGGCACGCTCCGTACGGTCAACGCCCCGGCGGATGATCCTGATTTACCCAACGGTTGTGAATCCCTTACCTATTCACTTGGACCCGGTTCCCCTGGATATGCTTCAGTCACGCAGACTGGCGCGGTCATTCTGGCCCCACAGGGAACTGCTGTCGGAATAGGCACTGTGGAAGTGATTGTGACAGACAAATGTGGCGCGGCAGATACTTGCTCGTTCGACGTTTGCGTCCAGAACACTCCCCCGGTCGCCATCTGTGATTCCGTAACCAATCGCATTTGCTGGGGCCTGCAGGCCAGCGGAACGGTCAGTTCGACCGACGCTGACTCAGGGCCGTTCCCTGCCCAATATTCCGTTGTTAGTTTCAACGGTCCTGGCACGGTGAATATTGACCCGGCAACCGGCGATTGGACTTGGGATACACAGGAAGGTGCTTCATATATCGGTAATTTCCAGCTTTGCGTGGAAGTTACTGATGGAGCCAATATTAGTGATCCATCGTGCAGCCCGGAGAATGCAGATACCTGCTGCTTGGACATTTTCGTCCTCCAGACCACTCGTGTCGTCATCGAGTTCTTGGAACCGGTGGCCCAGGGTGGTCCGGCTGATCTGGCAATCACACTTGAGGGAGGATATCCGAGCTATCCAATGGCCGGATTTGACTTCCTGATCCAGTATGACGCCTCGGTTCTGGCCATCACAGGCGCTTCTCAGGGAGATTTCCTGAGCAATAACGCCTGGGAGTTCTTCACCTTCCGCTTTGGCCCGAACGGCAATTGCGGCAGTGGCTGTCCGTCCGGCAAGTTCCGTATGGTTGCTCTGGCCGATCTGAATGACGGCGGAGTCACCGCAACCGGTTTCACAAACACCTCAGCAGGCTCAGATGAGCTGGCAGTCATGCACTTCCAGATCTCGGGCGATCGCACTCTCCAGTGCAATGTCGTGGGCGTGAACTGGTGCTGGTTTGATTGTGGTGATAACACCATCTCCTCTGTCTCGGGGGACTCGCTCTTCATCTCGCGTTTCGTCTATACCAGAGACGGCGTATTTGAAGACGGTGGAGCCAGCTCCATCCATGGAACCGATCAGGACTTCCCAACTCTCACTGGCGCTCCAGATGTTTGTAACACCAGTGGCGGCCCGGGCAAGCCTGAGCCAATCCGCAAAGTCGACTTCAAGAATGGCGGCTTAAAAATCGCCTGTGATGGTGATTTCGATGACCGCGGAGATATCAACCTTAATGGTTTGGCGCACGAAATCGCTGACGCCGTCCTGTTTACCAACTATTTCATTAGTGGAATATCCGTATTCACGGTACCATCCACTACTGGAGGAGTTGGCGCCGGACAAATTCAGGCATCCGATGTCAACGCCGACGGACTCGTTCTTACCGTCGCTGACTTGGTCTACCTGATTCGTGTTATCGTTGGTGATGCCTTGCCATTAGGCAAACTGGCTCATAATTCCAACACCGCCGTGATTACAACTCAGGGCCCGATCGTCTCGACTGATATCGAGATGGGCGCCGCTCTGTTCGTCTTCAATGGCGTTGCTGATGTTGAGTTGCTTCAAAGCGGCCTGACCATCAAGACGGGCATGCGCGAAGGCAATACCTACGCGCTTGTCTCTCCGGGAGTTAGCGAAGCTGGCGGCGTTTCATCTGCTACAATCATAGTAGGTGAAATCGTTACCAGTAACGCCACGCTTCTGTCGGTCGATGCTTCGACCCTTGACGGCGCTGTTTTGAATATAGTTACGGAAGTTCTGCCCGAGCATTTCGCGCTTGGCCAGAACTATCCGAACCCGTTCAACCCGTCAACCAAGATCAACATCGATCTGCCGTCTGCGAGCGAGTTCACGCTGACCATCTACAACATAAATGGCCAGAAAGTGCACGAGATCACAGGCTCAGCCGATGCTGGAGTGGTGACTATCGAATGGGAGGCCTCGGCCTTTGCTTCCGGTATCTACTTTTACAAGTTGAATGCCGGAAACTTTGCCTCGACCAAAAAGATGCTGCTCCTCAAGTAAGCTTTCCCCAAAGCTAACGGGGTGTTCGTACCAAGCGCCTCATTGAGCGCATCTCAAAGGAAGACCCTCTCGCCATCTCCGGCGAGAGGGTCTTTTCTATTGGGCGCTTGTTTCTGCCAAAAGTGATATACCGCGCGGGCATGAACGTCTGGCCAGTTTCAG
>JADFNA010000322.1 GCA_022563625.1 Candidatus Zixiibacteriota bacterium | reverse complement strand
GTACTTTTTCAAACGGCCAGGATAAATAATGGTCGGGGTAGTGTGTTTCTTGACTGCCGGGTCACGATAGTAGCGGGCGCTGTCAATCCCGCAATGCACCACTGAAATATCCGCCGCCGGTATGCCCCGGCGCTTCAGGTCCTGCGCGGTTGAATCTGATATGACGTTGAACTTTCGGCCGCGGTAACAGCGCGCCATCGGCCGCTCGGCGAAATAAATGTAACTGCCCAGAACAAAGTTAATTTCGCGGAATACGGTTGTGGCAAACAGATGCGGGATAACCACCAGCGTTGGAATCTTGAGATAGAACGGAGTATAAAACGGAATCTTATTGATATCTTCAATCAGGATATCGAAGCCACCGTCTCTGACAAGTTTCCGCAAATGCAGCGGCGCAATAAAATTGAAATTGAAACGGCCGCCCCGGCGAATGATTCGCACTCCTTCAACCGTCTCCTCCGCAGCCCCACCGGCATAGTTGGAGCAAAACAGCGTCACCTTATGCCCCATGCCCGACAGGCGCCGAAGCAGTTCCTCCAGATGCACTTCAGCCCCGCCGGAAAGCGGGTTTTTCAGGTCCTGCCAGTTTAACGCCAGTATGTTCATTGTGCGGTTTCGGCCAATCCTATCGCTCTGACCTATCACTCTGAATCCTGCGCCGTGTCCTCGTTCGACAATTTATCTAATAGTGTTCGAGCCGATGTATCCTCGGGATGTTCAGCCAGCCAATCGGTCAGGCGCATACGCAGCGAATCATACTGTTTCGTCTCCAACTCCAGCGCCAGCAGGCCAAACAACATCTGGCGGTCACCGACAAAGTTGGTAATCCCGACGCGCAGCGCAGCAATTGATTCATCGGTCCGGTCCGAACGCCGGGCATGCTGCACCCAGTAACGCAGCAGGCTTCGTTCCTTTGCCCACTCTCCGGAAAACAGCGCCAGCAACTCTGCGCTGCGTCCGGCGTCTGAAAGAATACGAATGATTCGCTGGTGAACGGGCCGGTAAGCCGGCAGTATTTCAACGGATTTGTATAGCTGGCGCAAAGCGCCGTCAATATCACCGGCCTTCTCCAGCGTATCCGCCATACGCACAAACACCGACGCGTAGGCGTTGGTAATGCCCCGTGAATGCGCGGTCTGTGGAACGGGGTCCGCTCCCAGCGAGCGAAACTTGAATTCGTTGAAATGCAGGCTGTCGGTGCGCCTAATATCAATTTGCGGCCCATCACTATCGTCGCGCAATTCATAGACACGCCCCACCAGCGTAAGCGAACTATCCAGCGGCTTACCGTGAAATGTGCGCCGGCTGCTGGGGACAGTTATGGCAAACTGCACCGGCCGCTGATGTGTCTTGCGTGTGGCCAGCAGAATGTCCACGATCTGTTCCTGAATACGCACAATCCTCCCATCAGGCATCCTGCGCGTACGAAGAGCATCGATCTGTTCATCGGACATATATAACGGCAGTCCCCAGTTGTCACGCAGCTGCTTGAGATACCAATTAGTATTGGCCAGCGAGAGATTTAACACCGCCACGTCGCGCCGCAAGCCATACACTGACTGTAGCGCCCAGAGCGGGAAGGTGTCGTTATCACCGGCGGTTATTAGAATCGCGTTCGGCGCCGCAGACACGAGGAGATTGTGTCCGTAGTCATAGGCGATGAAGTTGGCGCTGCGATTATTGGTACGGTAATTCTCAGCCAGCGCCACCGCGGGCAAGGCGAACGCCACCAGAGCGCCACCGGCAAGCAGCGGCGCGAACTTCATCGAGCCAAACGCCTCACGCGCAGTTTGCAGCGCCCCGGCAAATCCAAGGCCGATAGCCAGCGAGAACAGCATAAACGCCGGAGTGAAAAAATAGTCGCGGTCGCGGACCTCCATATAATCCCGCGCGCCGATCATCCGTGTCCCATCGGCGAAATTCATATACAGGACAAGCCCGACAGAACTTAGCGCCAGCGCAATGGAAAAGACGGCGCCCAGGCCCGGTGAGCGCCTGATGGTTTCCCACAGCCCATACACGCCGAAAACAAGCGGAATGACGAACCATACTCCATGAAACCCAAACTGGTTGCGAAAAAACCCCCAAAACCCCATCCTGCGCGAGACCCCAAACTGATTGGTCCACTCAGCGCGGCGTTCGAACATTCGTTCCACCATTGACATGCGACCATACTGTTTGCGCTCAAAATAACCGACAAACGACGCAATCGATTGGGACGGATCGTTTTCATTAATCAGCGGACCCTGGGCGGAACGGATCGGGACAAACAGATTGCTGGAAAATCCCAAAACGGCCAGAACCAGCGCCGCCGAGGCCACCCGCCAGTCCGGCAAACCGGCGCGCATGCGAAATAGTATGAACATCAGCGCCAGGGTTCCCAGCGCCGAAGTTAACAGGGCCGGATGGCTTTTGAGTAGTTCTGGGCCAAACCATAACGCCGAGGAAAATACCGCCAGCGCAATTCCCAGAGCGGTTATTCGCCGCGCCTTCCCGGCGCGTTCGTCTCGAAACAGATCAATGACAGACACAACTACCAGCATTGACAGCGAACCGAATACAAATTCCCAAAAACCGACAATCGCCAGGGCAATCCCCACGCCAGCAGCCAGAGTAAGCCAGCTGAGCTTGTCCCTGAAATAGAATACGAATGCGGACCCGCCAATCGAAGCAAGAACCAGAAACGCTGTGTGACCTCGAACGAAGTAACTGATCACGAGCAAGAGCAGGGCAGCGCCGCAGTAAACTATAGATGCGGTACGGCCGGGAGCAGGCTCTCCATCATCCTGCGTACGCCAGAGGTAGATCTGGCGGATTCCCCAGACCATCAGTCCGGCGACCGCGATCTGGCCGAAGGTGAGCTCCTCAAGCATGGCGAACATTCCATTTTCGGAGGTGACCCCGGTTACCCCTGAGAAAATCTTTAACAACAGCGGATAGAGCGACACCAAAACAAATGCGCCGGTGATGTACAGCAGCTTCGGCGTTTTTTTGATTGATAGCGTGTGGAAAAACATGATAACCGCCAGAAACGCCATAGGGACATAAAATGCAATCTCGTCGGCCCGTGATGAAAGCGCGAATATGAGATATAACAAGCCGGTCAGAGACAGAAGGATTATAAGCCAGCCCTTAGAATCGAGTTTCTGCGGAAGCGCCAGCGCCAGAACCAGCGTTGGCGCCATGAGAAACACAGTCCTGTGCACAACCAGCCCCATGGCGGCGAG
>JADFNA010000321.1 GCA_022563625.1 Candidatus Zixiibacteriota bacterium | reverse complement strand
GATTAAGGCGCTGTACACCAAAGATGACGTGGACCAGGCCAAGCTGGACGAAAATGTTGGCTTGCCCGGTCAGTTTCCGTACACGCGCGGGATTTATGAGAATATGTATCGCTCTCGGGTGTGGACGATGCGCCAATTCGCCGGGATGGGTACGGCGCGGCAGACCAATGAGCGTTATCACTATTTATTGAAGCAGAAAACCGGCGGATTGTCGGTGGCTTTTGATCTGCCCACCCTCATGGGCTATGATTCGGACCATTCGGAGTCTCTGGGCGAAGTTGGCAAATGCGGGGTGGCTATTGACACATTGGCTGACTATGAGATTCTGTTCGACGGAATCAACCTGGCCGATGTATCGACTTCAATGACCATCAATTCCCCGGCCTCAATATTGTTCGCTATGCATCTGGCGCTGGCTGATAATCAAGGAGTTCCCTGGGCGAATCTGCGCGGGACAATGCAGAACGACATTCTCAAGGAATATATCGCGCAGAAGGAGTGGATTTATCCGCCCCGGCCGTCGGTGCGATTGATCACAGACATGGTTGAGTTTTGCACGGAACATACGCCGCTGTGGCATCCGATTTCAATTTCCGGCTACCATATTCGCGAGGCCGGTTCGACGGCAGCGCAGGAATTGGCGTTCACGCTCAGCGACGGGTTCTGTTATATCGAGGAAGCGCTCGCGCGCGGTCTTGATATTGACACATTTGCGCCGCGTCTGTCGTTCTTTTTCAACGCGCACTCTGATTTCTTTGAAGAAATCGCCAAGTACCGGGCGGCCAGGCGTATTTATGCCCGCCGCATGCGCGACAATTACGGCGCGAAGCAGGAAAAGAGCTGGATGCTGCGTTTCCATTCGCAAACCGCCGGTTGCAGCCTGACCGCCCAGCAGCCGGAAAACAATATTGTGCGCACTGCGCTTCAGGCGCTTTCGGCGGCTCTGGGCGGCACACAGTCGCTGCACACCAATTCAATGGACGAGACGCTGGCCTTGCCGTCGGACAAGGCGGCGCTGATTGCCCTGCGCACCCAGCAGGTTATAGCAGAAGAAACCGGAGTGATTAACACTGTCGATCCGCTGGGCGGGAGTTATTTTGTCGAAGCGCTGACCGACAGGGTTGAGGCCGACGCGCTGAAGTATATTGATGAGATCAAAAAACGCGGCGGGGTGTTTGAATGTATTGAGCAAGGGTATTTCCAGCGCGAAATCGCCAGCGCGTCGATGCGGTTCCAGAGAGAAGTGGAATCCGGCGAGAGGAAAATTGTCGGGGTCAATGACTATATAATAGATGAATCAGAGCCGTCGATTCCGGTCATGTATATTGACCGCGCGGTGGAAGTGGAGCAGGTTGCATTTGTCAAGAGCACACGTTCAAGACGCGATCAGTCGGCGGTTGACAGCGCATTGCGCGGCCTCCAGGAAGCCGCGCGCGGCAAGGCAAATACCATGTATCCGATTATTGACGCGGTCAAAGCCTATGCCAGTGTAGGGGAAATCTGCGATGCCCTGCGCGAGATATGGGGTGAGTATACCGAGGCCTCATTTAATTAGATTGTTCAGGTTCTTTACGCTCAGAGCGTGTAGTTGTAAGCGGGTCTATTGAGGTATTTATTAAGCGGCGAATAATGACAGACAGAAAAATACGAGTTTTGCTGGCCAAGCCGGGGTTGGACGGCCATGACCGGGGCATTAAGGTGATTGCCACTGCTTTGCGCGACGCAGGTATGGAAGTGATTTATACCGGGTTGAGACAGACACCGGACTCGATTGTGAACGCCGCTATAGAAGAAGACGCCGATGGGATCGGCATTTCTGTACTCTCCGGGGCGCATATGACACTGTTTCCGGCGATACTCAAGCAGCTCAAAGCGCGCGGGGCCGAAGGCATTACCCTGTTTGGCGGAGGCATCGTTCCCAATGATGACAAAGACGAATTGGAACGGTTGGGTGTCAAACGGATTTTCACGCCGGGCGCGCCAATGAAAGATATTGTCGAGTTTGTCAGGACATCTGTCAGGCGCGAAAGACGAGACGAAGCGCTGATGTAGATATCGCTGCAGAAACCGCTGCAAAGACCGTTGCAAAGACCGCGCTGCGGGTGTTTTGTTGCGGCCATGCGCCTGAAAGCGCCAACCCGCACACGACGACCCCCAACAACGCTCAGTTCATGACATACCGCTTTGGCCAATTCACCATCTCGCCGCTGGTTGAGCATATGTTCTATCTGGACGGCGGCTCAATGTTCGGTGTTGTGCCGAAGAAAATCTGGGGCAAAATGCTGCCGGTTGACGACAACAATTTCATACCCATGTCCTGCACATTGTATCACCTGCGGGCCGGCGGCAAACAGTATTTGATTGACACGGGACTGGGAGAATGTCTGACTGAAATTGAACAGAAGATTTATAGCGCCGGTAATGATTCACATCTCGATTCAGAGCTGGCGCGGTTGGGTGTGACAGCCGGCGATATTGATGGGGTGCTCTTGACTCACTTACACACAGACCATTCCGGCGGCGCGCTGAAAGTGCGCGACGGCGAACTGGTCCCGCGTTTCCCAAACGCCAGCTACTATGTGCAGCGCCAGGAGCTTGCTGATGCCCTGCAGCCCGACGAACGCAGCGCGGCGGCCTATTCGCCGCTGCGTATGCAGGCGCTGAGTGATTCAGGCCGGTTGGTGACACTCGACGGAGATACGGAAATCGCCCCGGGCATCCGGGCTGTTGTCACCGGCGGGCACACGGCGGGACACCAGGCGTATGAAATTGAGTCCGATGGGGAAACAGTCGCCGCGTACTGTGATATTGTGCCGACATCCCATCATGTCAAAGCGCCGTATGTCGCGTCGGTTGATCTGTATCCGATGCAGACGATGCGGGTCAAACGTGAATTGATCAATCGGGTGGTCGAAGAAAACATCGTCCTGGCGCTGGGGCATGATCACGAAAAATCCCTGGTGCGGATCTCGAGAGATCAACACAAAATAATTGTTGCGCCGGTGGAAATCAGCGCGGCAGCGCAGTAACGGATACAAACGCCATGTCTCTGCAGAAGAAACTCAAAGAATTAAGCCAGGCCCGTGAGGCCGCGCGTTTGGGCGGCGGACAAAAGCGGATTGATACCCAGCATGACAAGGGCAAGCTGACAGCGCGCGAGCGAATAGAACTGCTGGTTGACGCCAATTCGTTTGAGGAGTTTGATATGTTTGTGATGCATCGCTCGC
>JADFNA010000320.1 GCA_022563625.1 Candidatus Zixiibacteriota bacterium | reverse complement strand
CTGGCGGCCCGGAACAGGGACGTTCAGTTGACGCTGGCGCAGAAAGCGCCACTGAGCGGGGCGTTGATTGTGACCACGCCGCAGGATGTAGCTATAGGCGTCGCGCACAAAGGGCTGAAAATGTTCCAGCAGGTGAATGTGCCAATACTCGGCATTATTGAAAACATGAGCGGCTTTATCTGCGGCCATTGCGGTGAGGTAACGGCTATCTTCAAGGAGGGGGGCGGTGAAAGCATGGCGACTGAACTCGGTGTTCCATACTTAGGGTCGATTCCACTTGACCCGGAAATAATGTATTGCGGCGAAGATGGTATTCCCTTAGTGGAGAAGTCTCCCCGGTCACCTGCCGGAAAAGCATTCCTCGCCGTCGCAGAAAAGTTTCAACAGCAAATTGAACGCGAGTATAAGTCAAGCAGTATTACGGAACCTATTGACGTGGAGATGGGCGACAGTGGGGAGTTGAGAATCACGTGGCCGAGCGGCCATACAAGTATTCATTCGCCGTACAATTTGAGAAGGAACTGCGTATGTGCCTCTTGTGTTGACGAAAACACTGGCAAGCGAGTACTGGAGGACCGACGAGTGCCACTGGATATTAAAATTAAGTCGTATCATCCGATTGGAAGGTACGCCCTGAAGTTTTCGTTTTCCGACCATCACAGTACAGGCATTTACGCCTACAAGTACCTCCGTACACTGTGCGAGTGTACTGAATGTACGCAAAAACGCGGTAACAAAAAAGAACCATTTAGCGTTTGATCGAAAGTTAATGCAATGGACGACGATACACAGATAGTAAACATCACGGGTGAACCAACTATGGATCCGCAGGTTTGCAAGTTTATCGTCAACCTGCCCTTGTACGACGAGGGATCCATAAACTGTACCAGTAAAGAGACTGCGCTAGGCTCACCCCTCTTAGAGGCGCTTCTTGCGATCAATGGCGTCCGCGAGGTATTGGTATCCGGTAACCGCCTGACAATAGCCAAGTCGAGTGACGAAGAGTGGCCGGTACTCGGCAAGCAAATAGGCGCTGCCATACGGGAAGCAGTGCAGTCAGGCCAAGCTTTGATTTCAAAGGATCTCAAAGCCCGACGGCCCTCAGAAAAGGCGTTGCGCGCTGAGGTGGAACGACTGCTTCAAACCGAGATCGGTCCGTATGTCGCCAGTCACGGCGGTTCCATAGAAGTAGTCGATGTTAAAGGTAGCGCGGTCTACGTCAATATGAGTGGTGGTTGCCAGGGTTGCGCCTCAGCCTCGGTTACTCTCAAACAGGGAATTGAGCAGATCATCTTCGAAAGAATCCCACAGATTTCCCAGGTGGTAGATATAACCGATCACACCGCCGGTAAGGACCCGTATTACCGATAAGTCGGCTACTCCCTATCCGATTTCCCTTGGAGACCAGTTTTTTGCTGCCGGACGAAAACAGGAAGCGATGGAACAATTCGAAACTTTTCTCGATGTCTGGAAAAACGCCGATGAAGGCATAAAAATGTTAGTGGATGCTAAAGAGAGATTAGCAAAGCTGAAGTCATGATTGGGAAGTGAGTCCGACACATCATGCAGCCAAGTTTGTTATCACCCAGTTGATGAACTCGTCTCGTAGACCCCGCTTTCATAGGGGATCAAGCTTAAATCTTAAACGAAAAGTTCTGTGTATTGGAATGTCAACCCCGCCAATTATTTATTGATTTTAGCTTCAGCTTCCAGCGGCTCAATGTAATTGGCAGCTGCCAAAAGAAACGCTCCAGCAGAAGCCGTGAACACAGAGTAATCAATAGGAACCTTAATCCCGAGAGCAATCGTCATCATAAGTGCAAACGCCGTTAACAGTAATCCGCTGGCTAAGGCAAACCACTTTAGCTGCCAGCCAATGATCAGCCCAAAAGCGAGACCGACTTCCGCAATTGTAGCGACCCAACCCATTACGGGTATGAATGACACCGGCGCGAACTGATTCAATATTGCAACGTAATCAAGGAAAGTGTTCCAATCTCCCCAAGCCACTCCCGGAGCGCCGGGCGGACCCCAGATGCCAAATCTGTCAGCGACCGCTGACAGGAACGCCGTGGCCAGAGCTAAGCGCAGCAACCACTGAGTACCCTTGGCAACTATCAGATTCCGTCTCACTTTGTGTGTCATCCTTTTTCGACTAATTTATCGCCTGTGTTCAACTACATTTCGGAGCGAAGAGGGAAACAGTCGTTGGAAACAGCCGGAGAATTGCTTGGCGGCCGAGCATAGGCTACATCTGAAGATGCCAATAGGGGTAGCAATAAGATCGGAATAACTTGAACGATTCGTTTCATGTCCGGCGGGCCGGATTGGGAATGCAGCAGAACTGAACCTTACAGACTAATCAGCTTTCGAAGATTCTCCAGATTTGCGCTACGAGGAAGGTGATGGCGAATCCCATCAACAGGGGCAGCAGCGAGGCGACAATAGTCCAGCGGCGTGAACGAGTTTCTTTCCAGATAGTGTAGATCGTCGTGCTGCACGGGTTATGGATTAAACTAAAAAGCATAAGATTTACTCCGGTCAGGAGTGTCCATCCACCCGCTCCGAGGATAGCGCCAATGCCGGCGGCAGAATTCAGTTCAAACATCACTCCGGCGCCCTGACCACCACCCGCCAAACTTGCAGTCGTAGCGACAGTCAGCATCAGGAGTGTTGGAATTACAATTTCGTTGGCCGGAATCGCTAATATGTAAGCCAGCAGAATCACTCCGTTGAGTCCGAGCAACAGGCCGGGTCCATCCAGAAACGAGATCATGTGCGCGGACAGGCTCACACCTGCGACATCGATATTCCCCATCAGCCAGATCGCGGCCCCGGCCGGCGCCGCGAATAGCACGGCCCGCCACAGGACAAACAGCGTCCGGTCAATGAACGATGTATAGAGCGTGCTCCAAAAGCGTGGCGCACGATAGGGAGGGAGTTCCAGGCTGAATGATGACTGTTCGCCACGCAGCAGCGTCTTAGACAATAACGCGGAGACTGCGAAAGTCAGTAATACGCCCAAAACGGCGATAGCTACGACTGCAGCCGCTGAGGCAAGCCCGGCGAGATGGGCCGGAACAAGCGCGCCAATGAAAATAGTGGCGATCAGAATTTGTGTTGGCCAGCGGCCGTTGCACAGGGCGAAGTTATTAGTGATGATAGCAATCAGTCGTTCACGCTTGCTTTCGATTATTCGTGTGGCTATCACCCCTGCGGCATTGCATCCAAATCC
>JADFNA010000319.1 GCA_022563625.1 Candidatus Zixiibacteriota bacterium | reverse complement strand
TCATACATATGATTTATTGTGTAAAATTTAGCAACAAATTACACAAATGTGGCAAATCAGTCTGCTTTTTATCTTAATACAAAAAATACTTGGCTATTACCCGATGGGGTTGTCGATTTACTATCGACCGAAGCGGTAAAGCAAGAAACCCTGCGTTATCAATTGACCCGTATTTTAATCAGCCATGGCTATGAATTTATTAGCCCGCCTATGATTGAATATACCGAAAGCTTGCTCGGCTATGCGTCTGAAGATGTTAAATTACAAACTTTTAAAATCATTGATCAGCTAACCGGTCGGCTCATGGGGGTACGCGCAGATATCACCCCGCAAATTGCGCGGATTGATGCGCTTGAGTTTCTCCCCGATCAGCTTTGCGCGCGTAATCTCGCATCCGACTGCGATTTCACGCAAACCGCGCACAACAGTTTCAACTTCAGGGAGTTCTGGCATGTTTCTATTTGTTTTTGTGGATGTTCGACAAGTTTCGTTTGCGGTAATCTGCGATTGCCAGTTTCAAAGCTTCCGGCGCAAGATTGGCGCATGCTTCTTTATGTTCCGGTAAACCACCAAGCGCGCTGATGACATCAGCCGCGCTCAGCGCTTCGGCCTGATCGAGAGGTTTACCGCTGACCAAATCTGTAGCCATCGAGCAGGTGGCGATAGCTGCCCCGCAGCCAAACGTCAGAAACTTTATTTCAGTAAGTATATCATCTGTCACTTTGATTGACAGTGAAATCGCATCGCCGCAGTTAGGGTTGCGCGTCTGCGCGATTGCATCGGGGTTTTTAACCTCACCGGCATTACGTGGATTTTGAAAATGGTCCATGACAGTCGGATTATATGAAAAATCATCACGTGATGAAATTTTGGATGGAGCTTTGGATGAAACATCACCAGGCTGTTGTTCATGTTCGGACATTATGGATAGTTTCCTTCAAGTGTCACTTCTCCGGCGATTAGCGCTATAATATCGGAGCCGGTATTCACAAGCAAACGTCCGCAATCGTCAATGTCAATCACCTCGCCGCGTATAGTTTTCGCTTTACTCCAGCGCGCCTCGGGCGCTCGGAGCGCCCCGGACACACCTGACGTTGCTGCGCCTGTGATCGAAATTTGGTGGCCCAACAGCGCGGAAAGTGCGCGCGCTTTTTTTCTCAGTGGAGAAAACCCGGAGCGGACGAATGTGGTATAGCGCCGTTCGAGTATTTCAAGAAACGCGCGGACCAGCGCGGCACGGTCTACTTTGCGCCGGGCAAGCATGCGCAAGGAAGCGGCTTTGGCCGACAGCTCAGGAGAGAAATCTCCACGCATCTGGTTAATGTTCAGCCCCGCGCTGACAATAACGTGGCACACTCTGGTTCCGTCAGCCGACATACCGGTCAGAATCCCGGCAACTTTTCTGCCGCGAACCAACACATCATTGGGCCATTTCACTTGCGCCGCAAGCGCAGTTTGTTTTTCTACAGCTTCAGCCAGCGCAATAGCGGCGACGATTGACAGCGCGGGAGTGTCTGCAGCCGCGACTTTCGGGCGCAGTATAAGCGACAAATAGGCGCCTACACCAGGCGGGCTGTGCCATGTGCGCCCCAACCGGCCGCGTCCGGCAGACTGCTCTTCGGCGATCACCAGGGTTCCCTCTGGCGCTCCGGCATTCGCCAGGGAAGTGGCAATAGGTATAGTGGACTTTACTTTTCGATAGGCGTGTACTTGTTGTCCGAGTCTTTTTGTCCGGAGGCCGAACGTGATTTCAGTGTCCAACAACGCATCCGGAGCGCATTTGAACTCATACCAACCCGGCCCGCCGCGGATAATATATCCCCAGTCTAACAAACATTCGGCCGCCCGGGCCATTTCAGCCTCACTGGCTGACAATCTTCGGGCCAGCGAATTGTGTTTGACTCTCTGGCCGGGCTTTTTGCGCAGAGTTTCGAGCAAGCGGTCAGCCAGTTCGTTGCGTTTATTTCCTGCTTTAGCGCCGTGCATTACTCTTTCTCAATCAAAAGTGAAAAGTCCGCCGCCGGAGCCGAATGTGTCAATGATCCGATTGATATGTAATCAACACCGCTGGCGGCATAATCTGCAACATTCTCAAGTGTCACATTGCCACTGGCTTCCAATTTGACAGCGGGGTTGATTTCACAGGCCAGACTCACTAACTCCGAAAGCTGGTCCGGACTTTGATTATCAAGCAGCAGGCGCATGACACCGGAACCCAGCGCCTGGCTGACTTCCGACGCTGATGTCACTTCAACTTCCATATTCTCCAGCAATGACCCATGATCAGATTTTGAGGAAAAATATGCGCGGACATTTTCCACAGCCCGGCTGATTGATCCGGCCGCGGCAATGTGATTGTCTTTGATCAAAACCATATCATACAGCCCGGCCCGGTGGTTTTGTCCGCCGCCGCAGCGCACAGCGTATTTTTCCAGCGCCCGCCAGAGAGGTGTTGTCTTACGCGTATCAAGAATCACACATGACGTGTGTTTCACCCGCTCGACAAACTTCGCCGTGTGCGAAGCGATTCCCGACATGCGCCCCAAGAAATTCAGCGCCACCCGCTCGGCGGACAACATTCCCAAAATAGCGCCGCTCACAGTCGCCAGCCGGATACCGGCTTTCAGCGTTGATCCATCGGATTGAGCAAAGCGACAAGCGCTCTCTTCATCCAGTAGTTCGAATGCCACTCGAAACAACTCACTTCCGGCCAGAATGCCGCCTGATTTGGCGCGTAGTATCGCCCGCGCCAGTTGCGCCGAGTTGTCAGCGCCCAGGCTGCCGGCGGCGCTGACATCGCCAGCGCCGATATCCTCGGCCAGGGCCTGCCGGACCATCACGCGCAGAGCTTCGGGCGTGATATAATCGCTGAGTGAGTATGTGTTTTGGTCCATATATGCCGCCGGTGAGCCGGGCGATTCCGACTGGCAAAATACAGACCACGTCCCGGTCAGTCAAAGCGCACCGGGATCAGGCCGATACTGAATATATGAGGCGCGAGAATCCGAATCTGTTCGAAGACCCTGCCGATGGCCTGGCCCAGGACAACCAGCGAATCGTGTGGGGCAAGCGTTTTTTGATCCTCTGGGTCTGGATGTATAGCCTGCTCTGGATTTTTCTGGTGGCCGGATTCACCGCTGAAAATGACTATATCCACTCGGCCATTATCGCCACGCTGTTCGCTTTTGCCGTGTCATTTTTGATTACCTTTTTCTTCGCCGTTCCGCTAATCGCCTTTATCCGCCT
>JADFNA010000015.1 GCA_022563625.1 Candidatus Zixiibacteriota bacterium | reverse complement strand
AGGAAAGGCTGAACTTCTCGTTCAGAAGAAATTGCTGAAAACTACAACCAATGGTTGGCAAATCAAAAACTTGGTGATGACTGAGAAAACATCACTTGATGTTAAAAACGAATCTATATCTAAGAACGTTTCAACAAAGAAAACAGCTGGTTTAAACAAGCTCAGTGGACAAAAGAAGAGTTCCGTCAAGAACACGCCGGAAATCCCCAGCGCGCCGACACGTGGAAATTGCGCCGAAATAGTCTGTCCGAGGTTAGAGGATCCGCTAGCTTCCCAGTAATTGGAGGTGTTGATTATAAAGCTTGAGCCGAAAGACCGTATCGCAAAACCAACCTGAATATCTGTCACAAACAACCGGCCGATACTCTCGCGGTCATAGAGGAAGTTGTCGATATACAGCACGACGCCTGCGTCAAATAAAACGGAATTGGCTTTCACAACATCCAGCTTCCACTGATAGAACCCCCCCGCAAAGCCGATAGACACGCGCCTTGAGAAACGTTTGGAAAATACAATTCCGATCTGATGTTCAGCCTGTCCGATTTCGCCGCCGAGCGGTCTTCCGGAGGCGCTCCGTGTTTCCACGTTGCCGTAGTCAGCATAGACCCAGGTAAAACCTATTGTCGCCTCTTCGCGCAAAGGGAAGACGAGTGAGACCAGCGAGAGCTTGCGGTCAAAGTTCATGAACCGGTATGACGTCGTGAAACTCCGTTCTCGCAGATGGGACAGTCCACCGGGATTTGAGAGATAGCCATAGCCCCCTTCGGCGATAGATACATAGGCGTTACCCATCGCCGCGCCGCGCGCGGCCAGGGGAAGGTCTTTCCAGGAACCGATGAACCCCGCCTCGCCGTTTTGAGACAGCGCCGGAGTCGGGGCGCTGAGCAATGCAACCAAAGCCGCCAGTGTAGTCATTACTGCGCAGGGCGAAAAACGCAAGGGCACGGGCGCCCCTACGGCTCTTATGAAACTGAAATAGTTCATGGTATTAGAATCGTAGGCCAGGAGCGCTGCGCTCCTGACACTTCCCCTCGCGATATCCCCTGTCAGGAGCGCAGGGCTCCTGACCTACCTGTTTGTATTCGATAATCATTACGGTATTCGATAATTATTAAGGTATTAGAGCCAGTTTGCCCCATTTGCTTTCTCCATTGGAGAACTCGATTTTGAAATAATAGATTCCGGGAGCGACATCTTCGCCCTTGTCGTTTCTGCCATCCCATCTATCCGGATTCTTGCCTTGCCCAATTTCTCCTGGATTACGACTTTCGTTTTCATTGACCTGGCTAACCAAATTCATGGCAAAGTCATATATCGAAATGGAAACACTTGTGGCATTATCCGGCATTCTATAGTGAAACTTCAGCTGCCCATTTCCTACGAATGGACTGAAAGGCACAGGGTAGGCATACACCTCGTCCGTCGGGTCAATTCTGATAAACACGTCAAACACTCCGCCGCTGAGCGGGCGCGTAGCTATTCCATCCCGGGCGGCCACCCAGAGTCTGTCGCCGATCACAGCCACACCGTTGACCGCTGAACCGAGCGGAATGGATAAATCCGGATCCAAATGAGTAATTTCAATCTCTGCGAACGGGCTGTCCGGATGAACGCTGAAGTACAACCCCTCTTCAGTGGCTGCGTAAATGTTTGAATCATTAAAGGCGAAGTTCCAGACCAGAAGCGGCAGGCCGGGGACAGTCTCCCAGGCCGAGTCTGTCGGCAGAGAGCCGCGCGAGAAGTCGAGTTTGGCGACATCCGTCCGGTCAGCGCCCAGGCTGTCTCCCGGGCGTGAGGCGGCCCAGATAATTGGCGGTTGTCCTGACTGATACTGGACCGCCAGGGCCGGGACAAAGTTTCCCGGCAGGCCGGAGTTCCTGAATGTGTAAAGTGAGAGTGTATCCGGTGTGAAAGGAAGCTGGTTGGCGAAAGCCGTTCGCCAGTTTCCGCCGGTCACATCAAATTTTATTTTTTTTCTGCCCGTTCGCGCAGCAAATCTTGCCGTTCCAAGATATACGTCAACGCCTGTGGTATCAAATATTGTGTCGATTATTGTGTCCGGCGGGACGAGAGCGCCATCTATAGTTGTATCGATGGTCGTGTAGAACCGCAAAGTATCGAAGGCGAACAGAGCTGTCGCAGTGTCAACGGTGAGCGCCACATTCGGAGTGCGCGAGGTGTCAATGATCGCCTGGATGGTGGCGATGGGGACGAGCAGAAGATCGCTTGTGACCAGTTTGCGCAGTCCGTCCGGACCAACAAAAAGAACCTGATTGTTGCGATGAATCATCTGATCCACGCGTGAGGTTTTCAAGAGCGTATCAACTAGCGCGATTGCAGAATCATGTTGCACGCGGAAGGTGACAAAAATCCCGCTGTCCGAGGTCGGGCGATTGGCGCTCCAGATTGTGGTTGAGTCAATCAGTGAGGTATCCAGCACGCCATTCATATCAACGTGATAATGACTTTGGACTTCAATGCGCCGTGAGGAGCCGCCGGAGCCGCCGGTCACCATGCCGGGGTCCAGAGGAGAATCGAGGAAGGTAATGTAGCGCGCGGAGTCGACTTTGGCGCCGGTCATATCCAGCCGATCAATGAACAGATGCACCAGCCCCGAATCGGTCCCGCACCACAGATTGCCGAGTGTGTCGGCCCGCACGGCATAGACATTGTTACGGCCGTTTGCCAGTTTCACCACGAGAGCGGTGTCAGATAAAACACGTGTCCAACTGGAACCTGTGTCAGCGCTGACGAACAACCCGGCGCTTCCTCCGGCTACATACAGATATTGATCAAGTACATCTTCAAAATCATAGACCGCGGCTCCGGGTTGTAAAGTTATCAACTCAATTTCCGGTCCGGTGACAGAAGAGAAAAAGCTCATCGTGCGGTCGGTGGTGAGAAATCCTGTCGCGTCTCCCCCGAGCGAATCGGTTACGCCAATAAATAGTTTTCCGCTGAAAAAGTGGATTTGATTGACAAAGTTACCCGAGCTTACGAATGGGAAATCAGATGTGAAAACAGAAACCCAATCAGTCAGACTCCTGGCGCTGGCGCGCGAGATACCGGTATCGCCGGCCACATACAGATAATCATCCACCGCCGAGTAGGCGAAATCGGAAATTCGCGCCGAAGCCAGCATGTGTTTAGGAGAAACAAAGTCAAAGCGCGACACCCCGCCGGCGCTTCCGGCAAAAACAAGGACCGAGTCGGTATGCGCCGTGTCCACCACCACCGAGAAATAGCGGCTGGTCAGCGGTGGCTCTGTGTCTTGCGGCCCACCGAACCAGACTGCGTCGAGCAATGTGACGTGGAAGTTTTTCCAGTTCACGCCGCCGTCGTTCGTGCCGATCAAACCGCCGACAAACGTCGAGGCGAAAATAGTTGAATCATCACCGGCGATATCAAATGTAATTTTGACCGGCCCGAAGGTCGAGGCCGCCATGGTCCCGTCGACATCCAGCGGGTCCTGCCAGGTGAACCCGGCGTTGTCAGAAAATTGTATGCCGGCGCCGACGGTGGTGGCAATTCCACCGAAATCCTCAGAACCCGCTGTGGCGGTCCAGATGCGCGGTCCTAGAGCGAACAGCGCGCTGGTGTTGTTGGCGTTCAGGCCGGTCGTGTTGTCATAGGTGAGCCAGGATTGGCCAAAATCATTGGTGAAAGAAACGCCGCCGATTGTGCCGACCCAGACTCCGCTGTTGTAGGCGACAATATCCACGCCCGAATTCTCGCGCAAGCCACTCAGCGGGTCAGCGAGCTGTCTGGCCAGCCGCTCCATCCACGGCCGCTCGGCGAGCGCTTTGGAAGGCAGGAAAATTGACAGCGCCGAAAAGCAAAATACGGCCGCCAGCAGGACGAAAGTCCTGTTCCCTGACCCGGTATGCGCGCCAGGCCTGGCAGGATAGACCGCGATCAAGCGGCGCGATGATGATTCTGGGAGTTTGGTCTGTATGTCCGGCAGCATTCGTTCCACAACTTTATTTGCTTGTCAGATTCGCGTACTTTTTGGGACTTCCGGCCAATTTCGGCACGGCGAGGCAGCTGATAGCGGCAACTCGAAAGAGGCTGCCAAGCGCCCACCGAAAGTACGTTTTCACAAGCTGTTTGTCCACCCCGTTACGGTACAGCGGATTAGCCTGCCGGCAAAGTCCGGCCGCCAGCGGGGTGGTTACATTATCAAGCTGTAGAAGAATCCTCCGTTTGGGTAAGATGGACTGAGAAAGCGTTTGGAGCGGCCCTTGCGTGGCCGACCGCCTTCATCGCCCATGATACCGGGAACCCACGGGAAAGTTCCACCCCGTCTCCCGGCAGCCAGCGACAAACTGGCGGTCTTCGAGTAAGTTGGGTTGGAGTTGAGGACAGTCGGCCGTATTATATCCTCATGCCCGTTTGTAGGGCGGGAAATTGCGATCTTGTTCGCGGTCTTGTTCAGGACTAATCACAATAAGCTGTCATCAACTGAGCAGTCATCAACCGAACTGTCATCCACTAGCTGTCATCCAAAAGGACGATATACACATATGCTGACTCCAAACAACATGAAGCCCTCTGCGCTCCATGTTTCGCGCCGGATCGGCGTTTTGTTGGGCGCAGGGCTGGTTATGGCCCTGACCATATTCAGCGCCTGCGACGAACTGATCACTAATGAAACGGTTGTTATTCTGGAACTCAAATCCGAATTTGTTGCGGTGTGTCCGGACGGGACAGTCAGCGACACCGGTTGTGCGGGCTGCGCTCCTTTTACGGTCACGTTCCAAGACGTCTCGAAGGGCATACGAGCGGAGTGGTCTTGGAATTTTGGCGACGGGAATATCTCGACCGAGACTGACCCGACCCATACCTTTGATTCTTCCGGCCTGTACCGGGTCTCTCTACGGATCACCTACGATTCGAGCGGTATTATAGTTAGTGATATAGAGATCAAGAACCGTTTCATATTTGTGGGTGAGCCGGTGACGGGGTTCTCACTTTCGGATTCTCTTGTTGATTCCGGGAAGGTGATAATTTTTTTCCCTGAGCCAGACAGCGCATTCTCGACCTCGTGGCTGTGGGTGTTTGGCGACGGGGATTCGTCAACGCTGCGGAAGCCAGCGCATGTTTACAGCAGCGCCGGAGTATTCGATGTAAAGCTTGTTACAACGTGCTTTACAGATTCTGCACTTGCTGATTCGGCCGAATTCATCGACTCCGGGCTGGTTAGTATCATTCCGGTTCCTGCCACGCCGGACATAACAATAGTCCCCAGACAGGACAGTCTTTGTGTGCCTTTTCAGATGGCTTTTCAAGATAGCAGCCAGGTGGCGGCGCCCGCCATTATCAATAGCTGGTTTTGGGAAGCCGACAACGGCCAGACATCATCAAATCCGGACTTCCGCCCGACATTTTTCGTACCCGGTGATCACCGGGTCAAGCTCACGGTACAGACGGACCTCGGGGGAAGCGCAACCAAATCGGTAACGATTACAGGTGTTCCGCAACCGAGCGCTGCATTCAACGTCTCAGAAACATTTCGCTGCAACGCAGCGCTGCAACCCTTCACAGTCACTTTTACCGATCAATCAGTTGGAAACATAGAAGCACACCAATGGGATTTTGGAGATGGGGGTTCATCATCAATTGCCAATCCTGTTCATGATTACACTAAGCCGGGATTGTATGACGTAACTCTAAGGGTTCTTGGGTCCTGTTTCCCGCTGGGCATACCCGCGAAACTCAATACGATTGTGAAAAGTGGCCTGATTCTTCTGGCTGACACCATTCATACTGACAGTGTCAGTTTCGGGATTACGCCCGCGACCGGTGACACCAACTCGGTCTTCACCATGACTGACAATACCAATGGTCATGTTACCGGCTGGTCGTGGATATTCAACGACACTGGTCAAATCGGCGCTAGCAGCTCCGAAAATTTCAGATTCACGGTTGACGGAACTTATGTGATCAAAATGTATGTAAAAAATACCTGCATGACAGATAGTGTTTTCGCGACAAAGACGGTGATTGTCAGTACAGCGCCCTGAAAGTTACATTGTCAGCGTAATTGTCATACTACTGTAGTGGCAGGGGTTTACCTTGCACTTTTTTTAATTCAGGTGGCGCCAAATATCATGTGCGTCAGACCGGGAAGTCTGCCGTCCACATGTATAGTAACTCATTCAAAACCCGCCGCAATCAAGTGTTTTCTATTCAAGAATCCAAGAATCGTTTAGTCATAGCTATTGAGTTCTATTCCTTTTGAGGCAACAAAATATTCTACATACAAAAGTGTAAACAATGGGGGAATCAAAATCCTAATCATAAACAATACTAATGAGAGCGTATCAGGCAAAACAACTGCGTCCATTGCAACGAACACTATATCGCCAAGGGGGCCATTTGATAATATTGTATTATGAACGAAGTTCCACCCGAAATGAAATCCAAATGGCATTAAAATTGACTTGGTCTTTGAGAACGCAAGAGCCCACGCATAACCCATGACACCAATTCCTACTAGTACGACGATCAGTGGAATCAGATTTACTCCACACCCCAGAGAGTTCAAGTGAAAAGCGCTGAATGCTAACGCTGAGGCCAGCACACTCCTTCGCACACCAAATCTCCGAATCAGTAAATAAAGAACTCCGCCTCTGAATAACAGATCCTCCGTAAGTACTGACTTGAAATCCCACCATGTTGCATAAAGCAATAATCTATAACTGAATTCATTGTTGATGATCCACTGCGATTCTCTAAAAAGAGAATCACCAATCAAGAAAAATGCGCTCAGAGTTGCCGTAAATAGAAAGCCTATTGTGAACTGCCTAATTCGCTGAAGAATGGGTGTAAATCCTAGCGCCAGGAGGCTCCGCTTCTCAAAGACGTAGAGTAGGGTCCATGTGCAAGCGAGGATGACGAGTAATCCGAGCATATTTTTTACCAACGAAAAATTACTAAGTTAATCTATCTGGCTCTGAAGCGCTGCGTAGCGAAAAAGGGTTTAGTGGGATTGTTTGCGGCTACTTCGGATATCGCGGGATCTATTCCAGTTCAATAACCATTCAAACCAAGAGATCAACAATCCCTGATGACCGACAAACGCCCGAAACAACTGTAACGCATGTCATGATAACAACTGCATCACATCTCTTGACAACGCACAGCACGCCGTGCCCCTACATGTAATTCTTAGTAGCAGCGATAGAGGAATCTAGTCGCGCCGAACTATCCGCCCTGGCGGAAGCGTTCGGTTAGGGCCGGGACGATCTCGAATGCGTCACCGACTATTCCGTAGGTGGCGACCCCGAATATCGGCGCGTCTTTGTCTTTGTTAATCGAAACAATGACTTTTGATGATTGCATGCCGACCAGATGCTGAATAGCTCCGGAGATTCCGACAGTCACATAGAGTTTCGGGCTGACAGTGCGACCTGTCTGGCCGACCTGGTGTTTGTATTCGATCCAGCCGGCGTCCACCACTGCCCGCGAGGCGCCCAGCGCCGCTCCCAGTGAATCGGCCAGCTCCTGCACCATCGGAATGTTCTCCGGCCCCTGGATTCCCCGTCCGAAAGAAACGATCTGGTCGGCGTCCTCCAGCTTGACAGCCTGGCCGCTTTCTTTAACAGACTCGACAACTTTCATGGCGCTTTCGAAACAGGAATCCGAGACCGTTTCTGTGATAACTTCACCGGCGCCGGCGGCCGCCGGATTGAAGGCTTTGACCCGCAGTGTAATGAAGAACGGTTTTGTGGGATCTGTAGCGGCTATTTCGGAAATGACTTTGCCGCCGTATTGCGGCCTGACAGCCACGAGTTTGCCGTTGTCAACTCGCAAGTCTATTGCATCTGTCGCCATGCCGCCGCCCGTAACAGCCGCCAGGGCCGCAAGCAGAGATTTGCCGCTCATGCGTCCAGCGGCGATAACTGCGTTTGGCTGGTGTTTTTCAATCAGCTCAGATAATACGGCGCATTGAATTTGCAAATTGAACACACCGAGCGCCGGGTTTGAAATTGCCAGGACTTTTCCGCCGCCATGTTTGGCCAGCTCTTCGGCCAGAGGAGCCGCATCAGCCGCCAGAATGGCGGTCATGACCTCGGCGCCAAGAGCGCCGGCGGCGCCCAGCGCCTCAAAGGCGCTTGTATCAAGAACGCCGTTCTTTTGCTCAGCTATAACGAGTATTTTCATCTATTATCTTTCCGGAAAGTGATATAGTCCAATTCAATTTAGTGGCCGTGAAGCGAAGACGCAGCAAGTGTTCTCCGCGCCAAACATCAAACACTATACGCCAGTATCCGGGTCTGTGCAATGCGCCTCTGACAGGAGCTTTTCCTCTGAGCGGCCGGCGCTTTCCTGTTCGGCCCGGGTTCTGGCGGCCTGCATAATTTCGCCCAGCGGAGCGCCTGTCTTGTGCGCCAGCGACAGGCAGGAGTCATACTCGGGCTGAAAGCGGGTCTGTTTACCAACGGTGATACATTTGACCGCAGTTACTCCATACCGGGTTTCGACCTCAATCATCCTGCGCGGCGCGACCAATCTTTCCATAAATTGATAACGCACACCGGTTGTTGTCGTCTCGCTCAGTATAATCTCCGCGAGTTTCTCTTGCAAATCTCTGCGGCAGAGAACAGTCAGGTTCCATCCCGGCCGGGTCTTTTTCATGGTGACAGGCGTGATAAAGGCTTCGAGCGCCTCGGCGTCATACAACCGTTCAAACAGCCGCCCAAAAATCTGCGGATTCATGTCGTCAATCGTAGTTTCCAGCTGGCAGATCGAGTCTGCCGACAGAGACGAGTTCAGGCTTTCCAGCAGCGTGGCCCGGAGCACATTCACACGGTCAGAAAAATCCGCATGTCCGGCGCCATAGCCGATGGCGCAGATTGATTCGTTTTGCATCGGAGCTATTTGTGAATTGTCAGCGGAAAGCAGTGTAGCCAATATCGCGGCCCCGGTGGGAGTTGTGCGTTCGCCGGTCAGTTGCGCTGTGTCAATTGATAATCCGCGCAGAATCTCCAGTGTGGCCGGGGCGGGATTGGGCACAACGCCGTGCTCAATTTTCACCACACCTGAGCCGATGCCAATCGCCGAAGCGCTCACCGTGTCAGGGTTAAAGAACTCGACTGCCGTGAACACGCCGACCATATCCGCTACCGTGTCCAGTGAACCCAGTTCATGAAAATGAACGCTTTGGAGTTGACAGCCGTGGATTTTCGCTTCGGCTTTCGCAATGAGCAGCATGGCCTGCAGTGATCGCTCACGCACATAAGCCGAAAGCGATGAACCCTCGAGGACTTTGCGGACATCTGTCCAGTGTTTGAGTTTTTGCTGCGTGTTTATCACAACCGTGACTTTCCTGGCCCCGATTCCCGATTTAGACACCGCCTGTGACGCCAGCGACAGCCCCTCAAAGCCGAGCTTGCTGATAGAATCATTTAGCGCCTCAAGCGGGGCGCCCAGATCGACCAGGGCCCCCAGCAGCATGTCGCCGGAGACACCGGAGTAACATTCAAGATGCAGTCTTTTCATGTTTTTTTTTCAGCCGGGTCTTTGCAAATACATCACTGTGTGTTGGACGCGAATGTTTCTTTGTTTTCTTTTTCTGGCTCTGGTTTGTCGATTGACAGGCCAGATGAGGCCCGTCTCCCGATCTTTGCCGCCAGCGCTCCGGCGCCAAATCCGTTGTCGATATTTACAACCGCCACGCCTGAGGCACAACTGTTGAGCATTCCCAAGAGCGCCGCCAGGCCGCCAAACGAGGCGCCATAGCCCACCGAAGTGGGAACGGCGATGACCGGAGCTTCCACCAGACCAGCCACCACCGACACCAGAGCGCCATCCATGCCGGCGACCACGACAATACAATCGGCCTGGCGGGCATGTGGCAGGGCCTCCTGCAGGCGATGGATCCCGGCCACGCCAATGTCAAAGAATGTCTGCACCTCGCTGCCCATAATCCTGGCCGTCAGCGCGGCCTCTTCGGCTACCTGAGAGTCAGAAGCGCCGGCGCTGATAACCGCGACTGTGCCAGACCCCGACAGGGTGGGCCGGCAGTCCTGTGCGGCATATCCCACTCCAGCCCGCGCTCGCTCATAGATCTGAAAACCCGGCAGAGCATCAGCGATTTCCGAGGCCGCTTGTGGTCCAAGGCGAGTCAACAAAGCGTCCTGTCCTGAGCCTGTCAACGTTGTTACCGCATCAATCAATTCAGCCGTTGTCTTTCCTTCGCTGAAGATGACTTCGGGCTGGCCGGTGCGCAGTTCACGATGGCTGTCAAGGCGCAAGGTGTCTAATGATATGAATGGCAATGACTTAAGTTTGTCGAGGGCCTGATCTGGCTGTAATACGCCGCTTTGCACCTGCTTTAGGATTTTGGCCAGTTCTGACTGATTCATCCCGGTTTTTTCTCAAAATATCATGGGTCATGTAACACTAAGAACAGGAGTGGCTTAGAGGTCATAAGCGGGAATCACTACTGTCCCTGAACTGGGGGAATTCATCTCTCAAGAGCGGGGCGAATTATTAAGAATCGACCCCCATTGCCGACAATATAATGAGTATAGTGTCGTCCTGGCAATTGGATACAAGTACCGATAACGCAAGTGCATATTACTGTCTGGCCCGGGGCGAACGGACACCGTGTTCAAGGGTTTGAGAGCATAATTCATCGTTTAGCGCTGAGACTCTGTGGCCGCAGATTCAGCAAACTCGAAAGGCGTCATCCATGGCTGAGATAATTGTAAAATACGATGACAAAGTGATCGAGCGCGTAGTGATTGATAAACGCCGTATCTCAATCGGCCGCACCAAGGAAAATGATATTGTCCTTGAAAACCGCGGTGTCTCGCGCAGACACGCGGTGATAGAGTTTAACGACTCGGGCGCCGTGGTCATCGATAATGAATCGTTAAACGGAATTTTTCTCAACGACCGCCGGGTGACCGAAGAGGTATTGCGCGAAAACGACGAGATCACGATCGGAAAATACAGTTTAATCTTCCATTCTCAGGAAACAGAGGAACCCGGATCGGACATTGGCTATGATGGCACCATGATCCTCAACACCAAAAAGCAAAAACACCGTATCCAACAGGACGCGAAGGACAAAGAAACCGTTCGCGTCGTGGGCGGCACTGCCCTGGTGGGTGAAGCCAACGCTGAATTCAAAGAGTTCCTGCTTGAGCGCGAAGTGACAACAATCGGTAAGGCCCAGTTCGTACATATTAAGGCCAAGGGCTTCTTTCTCTCCGGTATCCAGGCCAAGATAGTCAAAGAGGGCGCTGTTTATTCTATCGTAAGTATTGGCCGCAAAGGTAAGACCCGCGTTAACGGGGAAGCTGTCGAGACTTGCCTGCTTCGCAACGGCGACCTGATTCAGGTCGGAAAGTCAACTTTCCGATTCGTCGAATCCAAGAGGTAGTCCGGTGCGTATTGCGCTCATCAGTGACGTGCACGCCAATCTTGAAGCGCTGCAGGCCACCCTGTCGGACATTCAAAGTCAAAAAGTAGATGTAATCCACTTTCTGGGCGATGCTGTCGGCTATGGCTGCGATCCGAATGCTTGTGTCGAACTGATTTGCAAAAACTGCCAGGTCAGACTTCTTGGCAATCACGATTTCGCAGCGCTGGGCCTCGAGTCAACTGAACATTTTAACGAGACCGCCTCGGAGTCGCTGTCCTGGACCCGCAAAGAATTAACCGACCGTTCGCTTTCGGCGCTGGCGGATTTCGAACTCGAAAATATTTCAGATCCTTTTCATCTGGTGCATGCCTCACCGCGCGCGCCGGAATTGTGGGAGTATATTCTCACCATCCAGGAAGCGCGCGAACAGTTCGAATGCACCGAGTCGAATCTTCTGTGCATTGGACATTCACATGTTCCGGTGGGATTTATCCTGACACCGGAAGGGACCATCAGCCAGCGGGTTGCAAATGAAATGGAGATCGACCCGGAGAACCGCTACATCTTAAATGTCGGCTCTGTTGGACAGCCGCGCGACCATGATCCGCGCTCCTGCTATGTGACATTTGACACCGAGCAGTCGCTCGTGCGGTATCATCGAGTTGAATACGATGTCGCAAAAACTACTACCCGGATGGAATTGCTGGGGCTGCCTGTTTCTCTGAGTGAACGCCTGCTGGTTGGCAGGTAGAGAAAGTTACACCGGCTGCCGCGAACAAAGCTGTCTTATCAAATATGAAAACACGGACCCAATACATATTCTATGCGCTGA
>JADFNA010000318.1 GCA_022563625.1 Candidatus Zixiibacteriota bacterium | reverse complement strand
GCGCTTGCGGGACAGCGGATTCCGCTGCCTGGCCGAGAATGAATGAAAACAGAATTAGTCCGATTCCCAGGAGTTGATATCGTTTCATAAGTGATCCCCTTACAGGAGCGACGGTTGACAGAGTTCATTGCGCGATGACGCGCAAGGGCATAGCCTTTTGAATATAACACACATATTCGAATCGCCAAGCGCAAAATTATGCGCAAACTCGAGGGCCTATTTCAAGGCCTGCCTACCCGAGACGCGGGGCGCCATACGGACTTTTAACATCTGGGGGGGCTTGCATGCGACATATAAACTCATGAAATTTCGACTCCGGCTGGCAACCAAGCGCCCGTTGTCCGGCACATATTAGTTAGCGGGCCTTATGGCGCCAGCAAATCAGGAGACGCGTTTGGACGACAAAAAACTGGTCGATGATTTTCTAAGTACACGGAGCGAGGTGCGCTTTCGGTCGCTCTACAGACGGCATTCTCCCGGGCTGTATCAGAGCATCTGGCGTTTGGTGCGGGGGAACGAAACCGAAGCCGGCGAGCTTTTGCAGGCGACCTGGGTGCGCGCGCTCGAACGTCTGGAGAGTTTTCGCTGGGAATCGTCATTGCGTTCGTGGCTGGTTGGTGTGGCATATAATTGTTTTCGAGAATCTCTGCGAAATGAAAGCCGCATGGTGGCTGTCGATGCGCTTGAGATTGACAATCTTTCGGTCAAGGCCAGCGGGAAATTTGATACCGCCAGCGCGATTGATCTGGAGCGGGCGCTGTGCCGATTACCGGATGGATATCGTGAAGTTTTCCTGCTTCATGATCTGGAAGGATTTACACACAAGGAGATCGGCGCTAAATTGAATATCAAAGAAGGGACCTCAAAGAGTCAACTCTCGCGTGCGCGCAATGCGCTGCGTGTGTTTCTCACAGAAGGCGGTTATACAGGACCATGACAGATCAAGAATATCCAGACGATGAATTGTACGACTCCGAAAAGCGGGCGCTCGACGCGCTTCCGGGCGAAAAGCTCCCGCCCGCCGAACTCGAAGAGCGTGTTGTCGCCGAACTTAAACGCAGGCGACTAATTACATCATCGGGAGAGTCGCGCAGGTCCCGGGTTGTGCGCTATGTTTCTATCGCGGCGGCCGCCGCTTTGATTTTTGCGCTGGGTATAGAGGTCGGTTCAATGCGTGCGGGAGCGCCGGGCGATGGGGCCGAGTCAACAGGCGCCCGGCAGTTTATGTTGCTGCTGTTTGAGTCACCTGGACTGTTCCAGCCAGTACCGGAGGACCGAGCTATGGAACAAATCGGCGAATATAGCGCCTGGGCGCGCAGTTTGGCGGAATCTGGTGTGAACATTTCAGGTGAGAAACTCAAAGATGAAGGCCACGCGCTTTTCGCCGGGGCCGATGGGGCCGCCGGAACCGAAGGAATGCAAATCAGCGCTATTCCCGCGCGCTCGGAGGGGCGCTTGTTGGCTGGATATTTCTCTATTGAAGCCGCAAGTCTTGATGAAGCGCTCAAGATTAGCTCGACTTGTCCGCATCTCAAATACGGCGGCGAGATTGAATTGAGGGAAATTGACCAGATTACAGATGAGAATACAGACTAGAGATGGAGAATTATTATGATTATCGATCAACTTATTGAGCCATCGGCGCTGAAATATGCTCTGGCTGTGACGTTTGCTCTGGCGTTAGCCGGGGCGCCGCAGGCTGAGGAAGAAACAAAGAAAGGCGCCGCGGATATTCCGAGCGGTCCGGAAATCTGGGCTGTGCAGATAAATGTTTCGGATATTGACGAGGCAATTGATTTTTGCACGAATGTATTGGGTCTCGAAGTCGCGGCCCGCGAATACTATCCGCAGGTTGTCTCGCTCAAAAATGACGGCGCGCATGTGCTGCTGTATAATGTGCGTGAACGAAACAACCTGCGTCCAATGCGAAGCTCTCCGTATTGCAACTGGCAGGTCCCGAATCTGGACAAGACGCTCGAAAAATTGAAAGCATCGAAAGCGACTGATATTACCGGGCCGGAAAAGTTTCCGCTGGGCATGTCTGTCGGGTTTTGTGATCCATTTGGGAATTACATGCATATAATGGAGCTTGACAAGGCACGCGGAAGCGTAGAACAGACACAGTTTTTTAACTTCGCCATACCAATTACGGACAAAGATAAAGCGCTGGAGTTTTACGCTGCGCTCGGGTTTGAATCATACACCGACAAATACTGGCCGCCGGTTGTTCCATTGGCCGGGCAGGGTATGGAGTTTATTCTGCATCAATCAGATGAGGTGATTGCGCAGGAGTATCCGGGCAAGGTTGGCGCTTTTGTGATTCTCGAAGTACCGAACATCTATGAAAGTGTGAAACGACTCGAAGCGCTGGGGATGACATTCTTGTATGATAAGCCGCAGACCCATGCTCCGGTGGGGACGTTTACCGCTTTGCGTGATCCATTTGGGAATATTGTGGAGTTGATTCAATCTGTGCCAACGCCATTTGACGCGGCGCGCGAGCGGGCGGAGAAAGAAAGAGCGTCCAATTCAACGAATTAGCCAACTCTAGATCAGTGATCTCTGCATCAGGGGACTGCCGCCCGGGGGATTATGAGATTTCCCGGGCGGTTTTTTTTGTTTTCATTCATAAAAAGCGATGTTGCGGCGGTCGCAGCATGCAGCGCTTAGAGTTAGACGCCGGTTGTGCCGCATTCCGGGGCTGGGCCGCCTGCGAAAATTCTGGCGATCAGGAATGTGACATCAGATATGTTGACACTGTTGTTGCCATTGGCATCCGCCTCATCGCTACAATCCGGAGCAGAACCGCCTGCGAAAATTCGGGCTATCAAAAAAGTTACATCTGAAATATTTACCGAACCGGAATTGTTTGCGTCGCCGGGTGTATCACAGCAGGGGAGAATGGTTTCTTCAAGTGTAATTGATCCACTGATGAGATTCTGTGGCACATATTGCCCACAAACTTCGGCGAAAGTCGCATCAATCGTGATAGCAGGGCCAAGAATTTCAATCGGAATGAGCTGAATAATGTTTGTTGAATCCGCAGGAGCAGGTGACTGAGGCAATATGGTAAAGTGCAGCGTTAACACTGGTCCGGATCCAATTGGCATATAATCCAGCGTGTCTGCGCTGGGAGTTTCGAACTTGTAGATTACCCCACCGGCTGCGGCGTTGTCATAGATTATTTTAGGCGGGCCAAGAACGTCCGAACGCAGGCCGAGATTTGAAGCAGAATCTAGTCGCAGGCGGA
>JADFNA010000317.1 GCA_022563625.1 Candidatus Zixiibacteriota bacterium | reverse complement strand
TTTTCTTTGTGTGGGCGGACCAGTTAGTCATACTCTTCTACGAACGTGGTGATTTCGATCCGGCGTTGACCGAATCGGTGGCATCGGTGATTCGGGTGTTCTCACTCGGATTGGTGGCAGTTGCGGCGAACAATACAATCGGCAACGCCTTCTGGGCGGCCGGACGTTTGAAAGAGCGGATAGCGCTGGAGGCTGTCGGGCTGTTCCTACTTTTGGGCGGGGCGCTGTTACTGATTGACAGCCAGGGTCCGGTGGGGTTGGCGCTGGCCTATGTTGCGATGTACGCCTTTCTGTTTTTGATTGGACTCTGGCGCCTGGCTCCGTCGACAAACGAACTGGCCCGGCGGCTGCCAACTCTGCTGAAAATCTCACTGGCGGCTGTTGCCCTGGCCCTGGCCGCGGGTCCGGGGACGATCTTGCCTGCGGAGTTCCGCGAACTAAACCTGATACTCAAGCTGGCTGTCGCAGCCGGGTCGTTTGCCGGATTCGCGGTCGTCTTTTTTCTGTCATTGTGGGTTTTGCGCGTCCCCGAGGCGCGCGAAACTATTGCGCGACTATGGAATATGGCGGCCAGGCTGAAGCCGGGCAGGCCGTGTCAGGACACTGCGCAAGCTTCTGAGACTACGCCTGATAGCCGATCTGTGTCGGTCTCTGAGCCAGATTAGATGGCATTTCGCAAACCATTTCCCTATTTGCTTGACCGGCGCATTTCCAGCGTGTAGATTTCGCAGTTCTAGACCCTGTCTCTCCTCTTTCCGGGCTAATTCAGGGTAAATCTCGCACATTTTGTACAGAAAACATGGCAAAAAATAAGACATAGAAAAAATCGCATGAGAGACACCACTGCCGAAAGCGCCTCGGGCGCTGCGAACGCCTCGGGCGCTGCGAACGCCTCGGGCGCTGCGAGTCCCTCGGGCGCTGCGAGTCCCTCTGGCGCTGCGAGTCCCCCGGACGCCCGGCAAACGATTAATCAAAAAAAGCGCAGCTTCTATGAGGAGCGGTCACTTTTTTTGGGTCGGATTTGCGTCAGACTGGGACTGACACCGAATGCGCTAACCGGGATGTCGTTTCTGCTTTCTATTGCCGCCGGGGTGTTTTTCTGGCAGCAGATGGCGCTGTGGGGAATCGCGTTTATACTGCTGACTATGTTTACCGATGTGCTTGATGGCGCCACGGCCCGGGCCGGCAATATGGGTACCCCGTTCGGCGGAATACTCGATCATGTCGTTGACCGCTACGGCGAGTTTTTTATTCTAACCGGAATTACACTCTCCGGAGTTGTGCCGCCGGTTTGGTCACTGGCGGCGCTGTTTTCAATGTTGATCGCCTCATACACCCGCGCAGCCGCTGAATCAATCGGCAAACTGGAAAACTGCGCGGTGGGAATCATGGGCCGCATGGAGAAGTTTGCGCTGATCATGATCGGCGCGGCCCTGGAACATTACTATCCGACCCAGCGCTGGCTGGAATTCGCGCTGATAATTGTCACCGCCGCCTCCCTGATTACGGCAGTTCAGCGCCTGGTATACACCAAACGCGAACTAGAAAAACGCGACCGGGCGTGAGAGTCGAACACGATTATTCAACGGTAGGTCAGAATCCCCAAAGAGAGCGCCAGCTCTCGACGGGTTCTGACTTGCCCGATCAAGCGCTCCGTCGCCCACATGTCAGAACTCTGTGTCCGCTTTCGCGGACTTGAGATTCTGACCTACAATCGAATTGAACAACGGACATAATCTCCCTTGATAACCGCATTCGGCAACCCCGTCTTTGATTTAATAAAGACCCCACGCGTTGATACCAAGGAACGCATTCTCTCCGGCTGTTCGACAAACGCCGTTCTGGCGCTAAACAAACTCGGCGAGAAAACGCGCCTGATTGGCGCTGTCGGTGATAATTATCGCGGGCGATTTGAAAAGGAAATGTCAGCCCGAGGAATTGAGTTTATCGTTATTGATTCAAAAGAATCCGGCGGGTTCTCGCTGAATTACTATGACGACCAGGGCAACCGCACACTTGATCTTCTGGGCAAAGCCGCAGACATCACAAACATCAACCCCGAATGGTATCAAGATAGCCAGGCGGTGTTGATCGGGCCGATTTTGGGTGAGCTGTCATGTGGCGAAATCAAACGTATTCGGAAAAACTTTGACGGCCTGTTTTTCTGTGATCCACAGGGGTTGCTGCGCGGTGTGGATAGCGACGGTAGAATCACACACTCCAAGCCCGATGGCATAGAAGATTGTCTGGGTCAGTTTGATGTTGTCAAGCCGAATGAACTGGAGGGAAAAATCCTGACCGGGATTGACTGCCGCACCGACCCGCATGGGGCGGCGAAAATGATTCACGGCTGGGGCTGCAAGGTTGTGCTGCTGACACTGGCGGAACTGGGAGCCGTTGTCTATGACGGGACCGAGTGCGTGGACATTCCTCCTGACAAAATAAAACAGCCAACGGCTGTGCCTGCATTCGAAGTAGATCTGATTGACTCCACCGGCGCCGGGGACACGTCGATGGCCGGGTTCACCTATGAGTACCTGCGCACGAACGATATTGTAAAAAGCGCCTGTTTCGCCGGCGCCACCAGTTCAATCATGATAGAAAACGTAGGCCCGGACTTCGAGATGACAGAGCAGATGGTCCGCGAGCGCGCCGGGAAGTTGTTGGAGAAGATTGAGCGCGGGTGGGATATCGACCTGTCAATTCAATCCTGAAAACTCCAAACAATGTAGATAACACTTCATTTGTCCTAAACTTTGAATTCCACCCACAGCGGAAAGTGATCTGACATTCTCCAGGACAATGACGTGTTTGTTAAATCACGCATAACCGAATCAGTAAAATTGACAAACCCACCCGATTTATACTCAAGTGTAAGCCTCGGAATTCCTCTTGATCCTTCGAACCACGCAATCTGATCATAATGCATATCCTTCCGAGAATCTTCGGGATCATAAAATATTGTTCTCGGAACATCATCCAGCTCCGAGGGTGTAGAAAGCCCTGTTGAAGTAAATGCGTCATACAGGTCGTCACCGACACGGTCTATATTGAAATCCCCCAGCGCGAGCAAATTGTGTCCGTGACCCGCCTTTCCATATCGCTTAAGAGTTTTGGCCCAGCCGGCCAGCCATTTGGCGAGTTTTTCCAATTCAGGAATTCGTTTCTCAGGTTTGCTCTTCAGTCCATAGTAAACATGCAACGTTACCAATATGAACGTCTTTTCTTACGTTGAAAGCTGACAGCGTACGG
>JADFNA010000316.1 GCA_022563625.1 Candidatus Zixiibacteriota bacterium | reverse complement strand
TTTTCACAACACCGGATTCCGCGATTGGTCTGACTGTTGATTACTGGACTACTCCCGGTAATTTTATTTCATTCCCGGGTGGAACATGGGAAGTCGTGATCATGCGTGTCATGTACTGGAACAACACAGCGCTACCAATAGACAGCGTTTTTTGCGCTTATGCATTCGACTGGGACGTGCCATCAGACACTGACACACATAACGCTTATGCAATTGCGCCCGGGGTATCGCCCACGTATGTTTATCAGCGGGGAATTGATTACGGTGTAGACACGGGCAACGCCGCCTGTCGGGATAATTTTACGCGCTATGCGGCTACTATTTACACACCGCCCTCTTCTGCTGGTGAAGATGTATATTCTGACGGGGGAAACGGAACGATGGGAGTCAGTTTTCAATCGCTATGCAGACATTTTAGCAGTGACTTTATTGATACTGACTGGGATCATCCCTCCCTGGATTCAATTTTACATCACGACAATGGCTTTTGCATTCCATTTGGAATGCCACCCCCGGTATTCGGTGACAGATTTACACTGTTCAATGGCGGGGCTTATCGCATCGACCCGGACGACACCCTGGCGCTCTGGCTCAGGGTATTGACAGGATTCGGGACACAGGAAGAATTTGATAACGCCGCCGCGAACGCCATTAGTAGTGTGAATGTCCATTGCTGTTCCTCGGGGGGCGACGCAAACTTCGATGGCTCAGTCAATATCGCGGACGTAACGTTCTTGATTGCGCGTATATTCGCTGGTGGCCCGCCTCCTCCGTGCTGTGAATCGGCCAGCGCAAATGGCGACGCTACAGTCAATATCTCAGATGTCACATTCTTGATTGCGCGAATCTTTGCCGGAGGTCTGGCTCCGGTTTGTGGCCCCGATGGTATGGGCTGTTAGAGTCTTACCGGCCAATATGGACCAGAATACAGCCCCAAAACTCCTTGTATGATTCGGAAAACCTGTTATCTTATGTCAGGGTCGGAACTTACTCACACCGGCCGGCTTTGCTGTTTGCATCCACAGATTTGAATTACTTCCTTGAGCCATAAGTGATACCTGTTTTTGAGTTTAGCGCTGAATAGCAGCTCCTGAGGAGCGGAACAAGATTTGCTTGACTATTCTCGGCGCCCATAGCCCGATTCACCGCTTGTGCGCTAAGTCGTTGCCAATAAAGACATTATGAAAAACTCCCTCCGCATAGCATTATTCTCATTCTTGCTGCTCTCGCCGCTGGCCGGCCAATCTGTCGAAGCCCAGTGCATACTCCAAACGACCTTCAATGGCTCTGCCCCCGATGATATCTTCGGACGGGCCGCCGCCGGGGCCGGAGATGTCAACGGCGATGGATTCGCCGATATTGTGGTCGGCGCCAGCGAAAACGATATCGGCGGGCCCAATTCCGGCCGGGTGTTTCTCTATAACGGCCTGACCGGAGCGCTGATCAGAGTATTCAACGGCGCAGCAGCCGGCGATAATCTCGGATTCTCCGTGTCCTCGGCCGGTGACGTGAATAACAACGGCCTGTCCGAAGTGATAGTCGGAGCCAGCGGAACAGATATCGGGCTGGATGTCAATCGCGGCAGGGTTTTCATATACTCGTCCCTGAGTCCGAATCCAATACGCACACTGAACGGCCAGGCCGCCGGAGACAAGTTTGGCTTTTCTGTTTCCGGGGCCGGAGATGTCAACAATGACGGCTTTGACGATGTCATAGTTGGAGCGCCGTTCAATTCCGCCGCGGGTCTTAACGCCGGACGGGCATATGTATACTCCGGCCAAACGGGTGTTTTGTTATACTCTTTCACCGGCGCAGCCGCCGGTGACGTGCTTGGTTATTCAGTCTCCGGGGCTGGGGATGTCAACAACGACGGTTTCGCTGATGTCATAGTCGGCGCCTGGGGTAGTGATGTCGGCGGCGCAGACGCCGGACAGGCCTTTGTCTTTTCAGGATTTAACGGCGCAACACTGCACACCTTCACTGGCCTGGCGGCCTCAGACAATCTTGGCCGCGCAGTTTCCGGCGCCGGTGATGTCAATAATGATGGATTCCCCGATGTCATAGTCGGCTCACCGCAGGTTCCGGTTTCCGGCAATGGCCGGGTCCAGGTATTCTCCGGCCAAACCGGCGCGCTGATTTCAACCATGATCGGCGAACAACCCGGTGATGCATTCGGCTCTGCGGTGTCAGGGACCGGCGATGCGAACAATGACGGCCTGCCGGATGTCGCTATCGGCGCATACGGCAACACCGCAATCGACACGCTCTCCGGCCGCGCTTACATTTATTCTGTCACCACGCTGACAGGCTCGCGGGTGCACACGCTGACCGGAGAGGCCAAAGGTGACTACTTCGGAGTGTCTGTTTCCGGCGGGTTCGACATGAACGGCGACGGCTTTGACGATCTTGTTGTCGGAGCATTTGGCCATGATTCCACTGGAGCTAACGCCGGGCGTGTCTATTTGTACACCTGCTCCATCGACTCAGACGGCGATGGAAACTTGGACCACCTTGATAATTGCCCATCGACGCCTAATCCGGCCCAGTTCGATACGGATGCGGACGGTATCGGAAACGCCTGCGACGCCTGCCCGATTGACGCTGATAATGATATTGACGGCGACGGAGTTTGTGGGGACATTGACAACTGCCCGACAGCCGCAAATCCGCTTCAAACTGATACCGACGGTGACGGTATCGGTGACGTTTGCGACGCCTGCCCGAACGATCCTGACAATGACATAGACGGGGACGGCGTGTGCGGTGATGTCGACAATTGCCCGGCGTTGTCCAATTCCACCCAAACCGACACTGACGGAGACGGAATCGGCGATGTCTGCGACACCTGCCCGAATGATCCCAATAACGACGCTGACGGAGACGGTGTCTGTGGCGACATAGACAACTGCCCGGCCGTTTCTAACGCCGCACAAACAGACACTGACGCTGATGGAATCGGTGATGTCTGCGACGCCTGCCCGAATGATCCTAACAATGATATTGACGGCGACGGCATCTGCGGCGACGTAGACAACTGCCCGACAACTGCCAATCCGCTTCAGGCTGACAGCGACGGAAATGGCATTGGTGACGCATGCGACACCTGTCCCAACGATCCGGACAATGATATTGATGGCGACGGAATCTGCGGCGACGTAGATAATTGCCCGGCAACCGCCAACCCTCTGCAATCCGATACTGACGGCGATGGCATAGGCGACGCCTGCGATTCATGCCCCAATGATCCAAATAACG
>JADFNA010000315.1 GCA_022563625.1 Candidatus Zixiibacteriota bacterium | reverse complement strand
CCCAGGGAGGCTCTCGCCATATCCGTCAATCCTTTAACGGCCGGGCAGCGGAGATTTGTTCCGCCGCGCCTCTTCACAGATAATCTACCTATTATTCTCCATTCACGCCAGCCGCATTTCATCATTCATCTGCCTGCAGATTATGTGCCCGAAACGGTATTTTTGCTGAACTGTGTGTTACCTGTAGGGGATTTCCCTGTGGGCGCCGCTCTCTACCCAGTCGGAATTGCGAACATTCCGCTATATCAGCGTAAGTCATTCACCGACAGGGACGATGAAAGATATGGAGGAATGTCGTATGAACACCGAATGGACAGAAAACCTGCAAGAAGCTCAAACTCGCGACGTGCTGGCAAAACCCAGCAGCATTGTGGTCGTCGATGATGAGCCGCATCTGTGCAACCTGATTGCAGACTATATCAGCGAAATCCACGGGACCGAAGTTATCAGCTTTACCGATCCGATCCGGGCGGTCGATCATATTCGCAATAATGAGATAGATCTTGTTATCACTGATCTGGTCATCGGAGAAGGGTCAGGCGTTGATATTCTGGACGTCACCCGTTCAACTCATCCTGACTCGATTGTCATATTAATGACTGCCTTCCCGACGGTTAAAACCGCTATTTCAGTTTTGCAAAAAGGCGGATATGACTATCTGGTCAAGCCCTTCAAACTGGACCGGCTCAGGAGTGTTGTCGAACGTGGATTGGACACACTGCACACCCGGCGCGAAAACATACGCCTGAAAGCCGAACTGGGCCTTCTGAAAGTATCTTCGGCGCTGCTGTCTGACTTCCGTGTCGAAGACACGCTGTCGCATGTCATGGACGCCGCCACCGGCGACCTCGACGCCATCGGCGTCTCATTTTCATTTCAAAGCGGAAGTGTGCGTATTGATTCCTTCAAGGAGATGCGCCTGACCGAAGATGACGCGGACGCGCGCGCGTTCTTGTGTTCACAGACGCTGGGGTTGGACTGTGAAGAGGTCCGCCAGCGTATCGTTAAAGCTGACAACATCCACGGGCAGGAGCGGACTTATGTCAGCCTGCCGCTCAGATCCGGTGACAGTTTCTTTGGCTGGTTGAAAGTTGTTTTCGGGCGCGGATGCCGTGACACAGAAATGCGCGTATTGGAACTCCTGACCGCCAGCGCCTCAGCGGCTGTTGGCAGAACGCTGCTCAACGAGCGCCTGACCGGATCAAACCTGGACGCTCTGCGCGCCCTGGCCAACGCCATTGAAGCGCGCGACCGATATACCGGCGGTCACACAGACCGGGTCACGAAAATGGCCGAGATGGTCGCACGCGAACTTGGCTGGGGGGAAAAGCGCATGCTCGAACTGAAACAAGGATGCACACTGCATGACATTGGCAAGATTGGCGTCCCCGATGCAATTTTAAATAAGTCAGGCCCGCTGGACGAATACGAAACCAACATCATGCGCAAACACCCGGAAATGGGAGTGCACATTATTACCGGGATTGACTTTCTCAAAATCGCCGTGCCGTATATTCTCTTTCATCACGAACGCTATGACGGCGAAGGATACCCGATGCGCTTGAAAGCGCAAGAAATTCCGATTGAAGGCCGCATCCTGGCTGTGGCGGACACATTTGACGCGATTGTCTCGGACCGCCCTTATCGCCGGGGAGCGCCACACGAGAAAGCAATCGAAGAAATACGTATCAATCGCGGCCTGCAATTCGACCCGGAAATCGCCGATCTTTTCTTGAAACTCTATGATGAACATACGAACACTTTCGTCCGCCTGTACAGCAATGCCCAAAAAGGCAAACAGATTAGAGACTTAATCTCAGAGTTCTAAAGCCGGTCCCCGGCGTTCATCCCCCGGCTGGCTCAAGGACCAAACGGCGCCAACGACACTGACAACACGAAAATCACCATTGAAATATATCCCATAGCCCGCGCACCTGCGCTCAACGGCGTCTCGTCATGTAATGTTTGTCCGTGAAGCGGACCGAACATCAAAGCCAGAAGCCCATAGAACCACCAGACCGGCCAGTAGAAACCGGCTATGAACAGTCCCGCCATCGCCCCCAAAGCCACCACGCGCTGTTTTTTGCCAAATAATCCATAGACGATATGCCCGCCGTCGAGCTGGCCCAATGGCAGAAGATTCAGCGCTGTCACCAACAGGCCCACCCAGCCGGCGAATGCCGCCGGATGCAAATCGAATGCGCCGTTTGTGATACCGCCGGGAAGGAAAACCTTGCCCATCAGAGTCATAAGGATAGATTCGCGCTCCATAGAAAACACTCCCGGCGCGGTCACATCGGTTTGCGAAAGTCCGATAGCAATCGCAATCACGGCCACAACAAATCCGGCAATCGGCCCGGCGGCGCCGATTTCAATCAAATCGCGGCGGTTTTCTATTGCCGAACGAAAACGAATCACGGCCCCCATGGTGCCGATAATTGACGGAAACGGAATAAAATATGGCAGGGACAACCTTAGCTGCCGCCTGCGTCCGGCGAAGTAATGGCCGAATTCATGCGCCAGCAAAATAAACAACAGCCAGAACGTAAAGCTGGCGCCCCACTCGACTAACCAGGCCGAGGGTGTCATCAGCCACTCGAATGGACCCAGCATGTTCTGATTGTTAGCCAGGATGGCCTGCATCTGGTACTGTGTGCATTGCGGCACAAGAAATACCGACACACAGGTCAGGGCGAACATGATTATGTTTTTCCAGGGAATACTTTTGTTCGGCGGCGTCCGGACCCGCAGCAGAGTTGCGTCCTGTTTTTTGACCCAGACCGCATTGTACCCGGACTGTTCCAGCGCTTCGCTAACACGCGCTTCGTTCAAATCCGGTAATTCGGCCGAACTAATATGCAGCAGAATCTCCTCACCGAAGTCTCCCAGCGCAGTCACTTCAGCTCCTTCCGGCAGGCCGCCGGAAACCAGACCCAGAATCTCCTGTTGTCTCTTTCGCCTCTCGTCGGCGGAACTCATGATTTCCTCTTAGTCACCTGGCAACTCAGTCGCCGGGGCTGCGTATTACGGCAGATAAACGCGCCCGGCGCGAAAGAAGATACATCCGTGTCTGGCAAAAAAGAAGGAGGCAAGGGAGAAATCCCCTTGCCTCCTAAGGTGTCCGTTAAGAAAACGGAACCACTTTGGCCGCTGCTACGGTGTGCAGAGAGCCAGCGTCCAGTCACCAACCGGACACGGACCAGTGCCACCAAGGAAAGCGAGCAAATAAGTCACGTCGGCAGCATCAGTGGCGCCGTCGTTATT
>JADFNA010000314.1 GCA_022563625.1 Candidatus Zixiibacteriota bacterium | reverse complement strand
ATGGCATTTTGTGGAACGATTGGGCCGATGATGTCATCTACGGATTGGCGCTGCTGGGCGATACCCGCAGGGAACAGTGACACGATGCTGATAATCCCAAGCCCCAGAATGAAGATTGCTAACAACACTTCAACTAATGAAAAGCCAAGACGCTGTTGCTGATGGTGCTTTGATCTAATCACTTCATCATCACTCCTGTATAGCGATTAAAATGAATGCGTTTGCTGCGTCTGCCGAGTACGTTAATGTAATATGTGATATCCGCTGTGCGTGTAACGTCATCGTCCCACAATGTAGTGTCGGATACTTCCCTGGCTTCATCGTCATCAAATATTGCAAGAAACGGAGCTATAACAACGTATGGCTCGTCAGTTTCTAGCCATTGGTTATAGGGATATGAGGGGTCTGCATCTGGTAGTCCACCGTTATTATTAAAGTCAACAAACATACTATTTGAATCCGACTGTGAATTTCGTGATATTGTTGTGCCATCCGGTCCATACATAACAGCTAACATATTTCCGTAAGCCTCACCAGCACCAGTCACTTGATCAATTGCTGGCAGATGCGCCTGAGTGATCCAGAACAAATCATCATCAGTGCCATAACCAGGCCCTGCAATCTTTATCCCGGATGGGATAGTGCGAATTGCCACTTCAGGCATTACTACAAAGCGATCCGTAACCTGATTATTAATAAAGGCAGATTCGCCGGTCCATTTTGCTGTAATTACTTCAACCACTTGTTTGCGTTTATTAACCCCTTCAAGCCGTGGGCGGAAGACTACCATTACTATCTGGTTCTTTTTCATAGCCATGGCCCGTGCATTTTCCAGTGCAGCTTTTACGGTATTAACCCCCGATGCCAGCCGCGCATCTTTGGAAATTGCGCTCATCGACATCACTACCAGCACCGATAGAACCGCAATAACACCCATGGCCACTAATAGCTCAGTCAGTGTAAAGCCCAACATGCGTTGGTTTTGTCGCAAAGATCGAGATATGTTTGATCTATTCATAGAACTACTCAATTAGATTCGGGGCGATAAGAATAAATATTGTCTGAGGCCTGCTTATAACTGAAAGAATTCGGGTCTTGAGTTAGATCTCCATACTCGCCATCAGGTCCGGCTGAAACTCTTTGATGACCGAACCCAGACCGGCATAGATTTCATTGAGCCGCGAGGCCAGCTCCTCTTTTGGATCAGTGCGCACTACTCCGGCTTCAACCAAGGACGTCTGGCCGCCGGCGTGAGAGATGACGCCATAGCCGGTATTTACCAAGCCGGGATCAATGCCCAGAATTGTGACATTTTCAAGATTGTCGGCGGAACCTTTCATGCCGCCAAGGAGCGCATTGGCGTCTGACAACACAAGAACAAAGCGCGGGAATGTATCACAATATTTTCTACGGTGGTGATATGCAACGCAGGGGCACGGGCACGTTGAAAAAACCCGCAATTGTCATTCTGGGCGTAATGCACAACATCCTACACCGCCGACAGTTTAGACATCACCTCATCGGAAATATCAAAATTCGCCCAGACTTTTTGCACGTCGTCGCATTCTTCCAACGCATCGAATGTCTTCAGAAACGACATGGCCTGCGATTCATTCAGCGTCACTGTCGTATTCGGGTTCATTACCAATTCAGCCGATTCAATTTTGTAACCCCTGCCCTCGAGCGTATCCCGCACAGTGTGCAGTTCGGAGTGGGGCGTAATCACGGCGAACACCTCGCCGTCGTCGCGCAGGTCATCAGCCCCGGCCTCCAGCGCCGCGTCCGTCAGCTCATCCTCATTGACCCCCTCGGCGCTGACTTGAATCTCGCCCTGGCGCTGGAAAATGAACGAGACACAGCCGTTTTCGCCCAGGTTGCCGCCGTACTTTGAGAGAATATGGCGCACTTCGGCCACCGTACGCTGTTTGTTGTCAGTCAGGCACTCGACAAAAATCGCTACACCGGCCGGGCCATAGCCCTCATAGGTATGCTCTTCATACACCACCCCCGGTATCTCGCCGGTTCCCTTAAGGATCGCCCGCTTGATATTGTCCTGCGGCATATTCTGCGACTTGCCAGCCAGAATTGCCGTCCGCAGGCGCGGGTTGCTGCCGGGGTCCCCGCCGCCACCGCGCGATGCCACGGTGATTTCCTTGATCAGCTTGGTAAAGATTTTACCGCGCGCGGCGTCAGTCTTGCCTTTTTTGCGCTTTATGGTAGACCATTTTGAATGACCTGACACGTGTTTCTCCTGGATTGGAATTGCTTCATTTCGACGCGAGCGGCCCCCCGCCCGCGTCATACCTGTATGATAATAATCCCCTGAGGTGAATCTGGCAATAGCCGTTGGCAATCCGACGCCGACGAAAAGGCCAGATTAGCTCAGAAATCACAGCTTGCCAATCCGGAATTATCAATTATGTTGTAAAAAGCCATATATGGCGAAGGATTGCTCTAAATGTTGATGGGCGGCAGCCCATGTTGAGGTTTATGAGGAAAAATTACATCAAAGCCCTAAGCGCTATGTTTGCCGGAGCGCTGATTTCCGCTCCTGTTAATTCGGCCGACAGGGCCATAAAATGCGGTTTGGGCTCCGAACACAACCAGTTCCTGAGAGCGGAGCAGGCGGTGCGGCCCGTACGCCAGTTCTCTTACGACAGTCCCTCGGGGTATTTCCGCATCCACTACGACACCGGCGGAGAAAACGCTGTATTGAACTCTGGCGTTGACACACTCGGATCGCGTGGCGCTCCCGGCGCCGATGGGGTCCCTGATCACATAAACGCAGTGGCCGAGATTTTCGATTCTGTCCGGGCTGTCATCCTAGGTGATCCTACAGATGGAGGATTGGGCTATCCGACACCACCGCCTGATACGGTCTTCGCCTTTGTCGCTGACTCGAACGGTCTCTATGACGTGTACCTTAGGAATCTGGGTGGCATTTACTTCGGAACCACCTTATCTGAAACACAGGTTCCGGATTACTTCTTGCCGGGAAACTCAGTTTCCTCGTTCACATCCTATATAGTGATAGACAACGACTATCGAGAGCCGAGTTACAGCAATCAGTTCAACGATTTTATCACCCGGCCACTTGATGCAGTGCGGGTGACAGCGGCTCATGAATATTTTCACGCTGTGCAATTCGGCATCGACCTCTTTGAGTTCGAGGATTCTGTCTCGGAAGCTCGATTCTACTGGTATGAAATCTCAGCCGTTGCGATGGAAGAATTACTGTATGACGGAATTGATGACTATTATTCCTACCTGTATAGTTTTTTTG
>JADFNA010000313.1 GCA_022563625.1 Candidatus Zixiibacteriota bacterium | reverse complement strand
ACACATGAGGGCTGTTTGTATACTGTTGGCTTAGGCGCGGGCGATATAGTGCTGGATGCGTTCCAGCATGCTGATCTGGTGATCTGTCTGGGTTATGACATGATCGAATGGCACCCGGAGAAATGGAACATCGGCGAGAAGAAAAAAATCATTCACATCGACACCCGCCCGGCCGAGGTGGACAATCAGTATGTGACCGATGTAGAAATAATCGGGAGTATTTCAGAAACACTCGAGGCGCTTCTGGAGCGTCTCGGAGATGAGCATGTCAAAGACACGCCCGCATTCGCGGACAGCCGCGCGCTGATGACACATGATTTGCATATGAATGACCATGACGACGGATTCCCTATCAAACCCCAGCGGGCGCTCCATGACATTCGCAAAGCGCTGGCCGATGATGACATTCTGATCAGCGATGTCGGTGCGCATAAAATGTGGGTGGCGCGGCATTATCTGACTCATGCGCCAAAATCCTGTTTTATCACCAACGGATTATGTTCAATGGGTTTCGCCCTTCCGGCGGCGATCAGCGCCAAGCGGCTGTATCCAGACAAGCGCGTACTGGCGCTTTCCGGTGACGGCGGTTTTTTGATGAACGTTCAGGACTTGATTACCGCAGTGCGCTACAACACTCCCATCGTGGCCATGATTTGGAATGATGATGACTATGGCTTGATTCGCTGGAAACAGAACATTCATTTTGGAAAAAGTTCCCATACTGATTTGGTGAACCCGAATTTTGTCGCGCTGGCGGAATCATTCGGCTGCCAGGGGATCAAAGTGGAATCGGCCGCCGGTCTATCAGGGGCGCTGGAGAAAGCATTCGCGGATACCTCGCGCCCGACTGTCATTGAAGTCCCAATCGACTACAGCGAAAACGCTAAGCTCACTGAGCGATTGGGTGAGCTTTTGTCACATTAGTTCTGCTCGGAGATACGCCGCTATTAGCAATAGAACGCTCGTATGTATTGTGCGCGGCAGACCTCCCGGTCTGCCTGCGTTTTTGGGCGTGATTCTGGAAGGGGCAGACCGGGAGGTCTGCCGCCCACGGAATGCTTCAAGTGACGGAATCTGCCCCGATGTTACGACTTCTAAGCGTTTCTACGAGTTCTGTTCCATCAATAAGATGTATTCCCTTATCTGACGCGAACTCACATGCCGGAACACTGAAATGTCCTGTGGTGACGATGAATCCTTTGTGGACATTGTGGTCGACCATCACTCCAAGAAATTCTCTAACTGTCGCCACGGGTACGTTCCCCGTGTATCTTTTGCACTGAACTAATTCAAGCACATCACCGTTTCGTAATCTGATGTCAACGCCTTTGTCACCTGACGCTTTCGTAAGAGCAGTTGAGTAACCCATTGATTCGAACAACATCTCGACAAGCCTTTCAAATTGAGAAGGAGTCAGGCTCAAGAGGTCGGATAAAGTACGAAAATGGGTTAAAGTCTCTTCTCGCTCTCGAATTTCCTCAGCTTCTTTTTGGTCGGCATTAAGGCTGACGAAGAATGACAACGCTCTGATAAAAAGATACACGCAAAATGGATAAAGGACAATTGCCATCATTGTATCGGATTGAGCGAGCCATCCGAAAAGGAACAACACTAGCGTGAGCGTGATGATGATTGCATCCCATCCCATAAACATCTTCATTTTCGGCAGACCTTCTTATCAAAGTCAGTAGGTTTAGAACATCACACTTTATAGAAGATAAACCCAAGAATAGTGGTAATGAGAATCAATTCTAAAATGGTATTGTGGGCGGCAGACCTCCCGGTCTGCCCCTCGCATGCTAGCGCTTTAATTCAACCATGACCAGTTCTTGTCGATAGAAATCAAGCCCTGCTCTCCAAGAATCCAATCTCCGGAACTCGACATAATGTACTCAGTCGACCGCCCGACAAGTCCGGCTTTCACAGGATTATTATGAATATAGTTAATTTTAATTTTGAATTGTTTATCTGACCATATCACCAAATCATCAAAGCGCGGCTTCCATAAACGAAATGCGCCATCCTCTTCAAAGACTTTCCGCAATTCATCTGATAGAATTGGCCGCAATCTCCTGGTCGAAAGACTTTTGAACGTCTGCATCATACGTGGCAGTTGGGTGATTTCTTTGAAACCCATGAGCGCGTGAAAGTGCGAAGGCATCAGAACATACGCGGCCAGTGATACCTGGTGTCGCGATAATACTTCGCGTAACATATCAACGACCAGTCGCCCGTAGCGTTTATTTGCGAAAACAGGTGTCCATTTCTTGACCGTCGTTGTAACGAACACCATAGCAGGTCCTGAAATGTTCGGTCGTTTTCGGATTACCATCTTGGTTTGTTATCACACATGGTTGGTCATGTAAAAGGGGCAGACCGGGAGGTCTGCCGTCCACGTGTCGCATTAGTATCGCTCGCGTAAACTCCGCCTATTTATCTATAGAACTCAGATATGTTGCGACTGCTTCGCCTTCGCGCTCGCGGAGGTTGACACAATCAGTGACCTGATCGCTGACTTTCGCCAGGCGGACTTCTAAGCCCGGAGCCTGATGTTCTTCTTCAGCAAAGAATTCGCGCGCCGCCTCGAGACGCTCTGCGGAACATCCACCGGCAAAGCTGGGGAAAAACGACTTGAACTGCGGCGGGACTTTAGTCAAAATCTCGTCATAATTCTCCATCATCCAATCAAAAATAAAATCAGCGTCTTTGGCTGAAGATGTGGCGATCGAAAACGGTATGCTGAAGAACTCCTGGGGACGAAGCGGGCCGGTCATGGCGTATTCCAACGCTTCTTTCCGTAATTCGGGGTCCTTGAAGCGCCCGAGCGCCTGGTACGAGTTGGCGATATTGTTCAGAACGTCGTAGCTGTCGGGCTTCAAGCCGAGGGCCTTGGCATACCATTCGATTGCCTGGGCATTCTCGTTGAGGGCCTCGCAGAGCAGGCCGAGACCGTTGTAGCTGGTGTGGTTCGGCTCTTGTTCGAGGGAGAATTCGAACCATTTCCGGGCTTCCTCGTACTTGCCCGATGCGGCCAGGATTAGCCCGAGGTTGGCTGCGGCATCGCTGTATCCGGGCTGGTGCTTCAGGGCCAGCCGGTACGAGCGCTCGGCTTGCGCGGCCTTACCCTGGAGCTTTTGCAGGTTCCCGAGGTTGTTGTGGGCAAGGGCGAATTCGTGATTCAGAGAAAGGGCCTTCTTGAGCGCTTCCTCGGCCTCGCCGAGCCGGTCCAGCTCCAGGTAGACCGCTCCCAGATTGTTCCAGACCTCCTGGTGCCGTTGGTCTATTT
>JADFNA010000014.1 GCA_022563625.1 Candidatus Zixiibacteriota bacterium | reverse complement strand
ATGATCATTCGGTTGAAATCCTGCTGACTCTGGCGATGGTTTGCGGCGGGTTTGCGCTGGCAACATTCATGCACACCTCGGGACCTATTGCTGTAGTGGTGGCCGGTCTGTTGATCGGCAATCACGGCCGCAAGTTCGCCATGTCAGAGAAAACTATTGACCATCTCGACAAGTTTTGGGAGCTGGTTGATGAAATCCTGAACGTCGTGCTGTTTGTCTGGATTGGCCTTGAGATTCTGGCGCTGAATTTCACGATGAACTATTTTATTGCCGGTCTGGCGGCGATTCCATTAACGCTCGCGGCGCGATTCATCAGTGTCTGGTCGGCCATCAATCTGCTCAAATTCAAACGTGAGTTCAGCGCCAACGCAGTCAAGATTTTGACCTGGGGCGGCCTGCGCGGTGGAATCTCAATCGCCCTGGCGCTTTCTCTCCCGCCCGGAGAAATTCGAGATTTAATTGTGTCGATGACCTATGTCGTTGTAGTATTCTCCATCTTGGCCCAGGGCCTGACCATCAAGCGCGTCATTACCTCAGGCTAAGACCGAACAGTCCCAGAAAAAATAATCGTAAGGGCAGATTTCGCACACTAATTATGAAATGGACAGAAACATATATCCCGACTCTGCGCGAAGCCCCGGCAGACGCTGAACTTATTTCACACAGTCTTTTGCTTCGCGCAGGATATATTCGCAAACTGGCCGCAGGGATTTATCTATATTTGCCGTTGATGCAGCGTGTGATCAGCAAGTTTTCGCAGATCGTGCGCGAGGAAATGAACGCCGCCGGGGCTCTGGAAATCACCATGTCGGTCCTTGCGCCGGCTGAAGTCTGGCAGGAGTCCGGCCGTTATGATTCATACGGCAAAGAGCAGATGCGAATCAAAGACCGCCATCAGCGCGAAATGGTGTTGGGCGCCACACACGAAGAAGTTGTGACGCAATTAGTTCGCGGCGAACTGAAAAGCTACAAGCAACTGCCGCTGAATCTGTACCAGATACAGGTCAAGTTCCGCGATGAAATCCGTCCGCGTTTTGGCCTGATGCGCGGACGTGAGTTTATCATGAAAGACGCCTATAGTTTTGACCGGGACATTGAGTCACATAAGGCCGCCTATCAAAAAATGATTGATGCATACTTCAGGATTTTCGACCGCGCCGGATTGGATACGCGCAAAGTCGAATCAGACACGGGAGCAATGGGCGGCGAGGGCGCACATGAGTTCATGGTTATCGTTGAAACCACAGCCGGCGAAGCGCATCTGCTGTTCTGCGAAGCGTGTGATTACGCAGCCAACGATGAAAAGGCCACATATATCGAAGCCGATCCGCCACAAGTTGACGCCGAAGAGAAACCGCTCGAAAAAGTAGACACGCCGGGTGCGGCGACAATTGAAGAAGTGACAGAGTTTCTGAATGTCGATAGCAAGCGCCTGGTCAAGACTCTGCTGTATATGGCTGACGACAAACCAATCGCGGCTCTGGTGCGCGGTGACCGAGACCTGAACCTGGTGAAACTAAAAAACGCTTGCGGTTCGGTGGAACAGCCGGAAATGGCCGACGCTGAAACAGTGCAAAAAGAAACCGGAGCGCCGGTCGGTTTTGCCGGACCGATCGGGCTGAAAAATATCCCATTGTATGTCGACCAAGAGGTCGTTCGTCTGAAAAACTTTGTCGTCGGGGCCAATCAAAAGGACGCGCATTATATTAACGCCAACATTGGACGGGACTTCAAAGCCGCCGAGGTAGTCGATCTGGTGACTGCTGTCGAGGGCGAGCTGTGCCCCAAATGCAAAGGCAAGCTCAAAGCCCGCAAGGGTATTGAGGTTGGCAATACTTTTATGCTGGGAACGAAGTACTCAGAGTCGATGAACGCCACTTTTCTGGATGAAAACGGTAGAGAGCGGAATTTCATCATGGGCTCATACGGTATCGGCATCACCCGCACCCCACAGGCCGCGATTGAACGCTATCATGATGACAAAGGGATAATCTGGCCCAAAAATATCGCGCCATATCAGGTCGAGATTGTCCCGCTCAACTATAAGCAGGATGACCTGAAAGCGGCCGCCGATCAGATCTATGCGGACCTGAGGGGGGCCGGTATTGATGTCCTGCTGGATGACCGCCTTGAGCGGGCGGGGGTAAAGCTCAACGATGCAGACCTGATAGGCTGTCCGCTCCGAATAACCATCGGGGCCAAATCGCTCAAAGAGGGCAAAATTGAACTGAAGGCCCGATGCTCGGATGAGGTAGAATTGGTCGATCTGACTCAAACAGTCAGCGCTGTTCAAGCCACGCTGGAGCGATTAAAGTAGACTCCAATGTCCTCTTTCTCACTTTTAATATCTTTTTTGGCTTGAAATATTTGTTGTAAGTTGTTGTAGTACAACGTCGTATAAATTTGGGCCAAGGGGGCGAGAAAATTCTTGCCTTTTCATCTCGCTATCAATATATTCATTGCGTGTAAGTGGGTTTATGCCCACTTTTTTTGATTTCATGCGCGGATGGCAGAGGAACTGAAGCAAGCTATAGTCGGGGCGCTAACCCCGGCGCTCGGAAAAGCGGGATTTGAGCTGGTCGACATCAAGCTGGCCCGCTACGGTAAAAGTTCCCGTCTGCAACTCTTCATCGACACGCAAACGGATGCGGGCGTTACGATCGATGATTGCGCGCAGGCCTCCCGAGTGGCGGACGAGATTCTCGAAGCAGAACAATTTTTCGAGGGCAGGTACAATCTCGAAGTTTCATCGCCGGGAATTGACCGTCCGTTGGTCACGGAGCGGGATTTTCGGCGGCGGATCGGCCGGACGATATCAATCGATTTTATCGATTCGGCCCGGAGCCGATTGCACGGTGAACTCGAAGGGATCGAGAATGGCCGGGTGACACTCGCGGGTAAGAAACAGTCACATATAGTCAGCCTCTCGGAAATCAAAGAGGCCAGGGAGTTTTTCTAGGATGCCAGCCGGCTCATGATGCGGCGAGTCGAGCAGTTTTCGGCAAAGTTTGTATAAGAGGAGGATGCGCTCAGCCGTTTGAGCGCGAGTGAAGAAGGAAGAACATGGGATATGATATAGTCGAGGCGATGACACAAATCGCCAGGCAAAAGAATATTGAATTTGAGGCTGTGGTACAGACGCTCGAGGCCGGAATCCTGGCAGCGGCGCGCAAGAAATATCCGGACGCGAATAACATAACGTTTTCGTTCTCAAAATCTGAAGGAGAAATTACCATCACCGCTCTCAAGACTGTTGTTGAGCAGGTGGAGGACCCGATCAACGAGATCTCCCGGGATGAGGCCGTGACGCTGGACAAAACCGCGCAGGTCGGGGACGAGATGGATATTTATCTGGACTACGAGGAATTCGGCAGAAACGCAGTAGCCTCGGCCAAGCAGATTCTTATTCAACGAGTGCGCGAGGCCGAGCGGGTGCGTATATACGAAGAGTTTAAGGACCGGGTCGGCAAGCTGGTCTCAGGTGTGGTGACACAAATTGACAAAACCGGACTGCTGGTTAATCTCGGCAACGCAGAAGTGTTTCTTCCCACGCGCGAATTGATTCCGCGCGAGCGTTTTCGCCAGGGAGACCGGCTGAGGGCGATAATCACACAGGTCGAAGAAGTTTCGCGCGGACCGCAGATAACTATTTCACGTGTCTCTGATAATTTTATCCGGGCCCTGTTCGAATTGGAAGTGCCCGAGATTTACGAAAGAATAATAGAGATCAAGGCGATTGCGCGTGAGCCGGGTGATCGCGCGAAAATCGCTGTCACTTCCATTGATGATCGGGTTGACCCGATCGGGGCCTGTGTCGGCATGAAAGGTGTCCGCGTCCAGGCGGTAGTCAGGGAATTGAGCAATGAGCGCATCGACATTGTGCTTTTCAGCTCCAACTCAGAACTGTTTGTGTCTCGTTCACTGGCCCCGGCCAAAGTCACCGCTCTCGACATCTTCTCCGAACAACATTCAATGACCGTTGCGGTGGAGGATGAGAAACTCTCACTTGCAATCGGACGCGGCGGACAAAACGCCAGGCTGGCTTCAAAACTTACCGGCTGGAAGATCAATATTCTCTCTGACAAAGAGTATCACATGATCAAGCGCCGCAAAGCGGATTTGGCGGTCCCGGTTGGACAACTTGATGGCGTCGGGCCGAAGATGCAAGCGCGGTTGCTTGAAAACGATATCGCCACAGTGCAGGACCTGTCGACATGGTCGGTCGAGGACCTGACAGAGATTGAAGGTATCGGCAAGAAAACCGCCGAAGGGCTGATAGAAACTGCCCGGCAAATGACCAGAGAGATTGAAAAAGAGTGCCTGACGAAGATTAAGCAGGAAATCGCGGCCGAACAATTAGAGGAGCGCGAACGAACAGCCAGCTTGAGGGAATCCGGCGGGGACACCAGCGGGCTATTTAAGTCGGATGCAGAAGCCTGGGATGATTCGGATGAAGACGCAAAAGAAGAACAATCAGAGGAGTCAGTTGAATCGCATTCCAGCGATACTGCCGATGATGCTCCGAAAGATGAGACGATTGAATCTGATAAGGCGTGAAACAGTGAGAGCGGCGAAAGAACATGCGGCCGCCAACCAGTCGCGAGGATAATTGGAAAAAAAGCGAATATATCAGGTTTCGAAGGAGTTCAATATCTCCTCTGATGCGTTGCTCAAGATACTCAGGGAGTTGCGATTTGATGTCAAGTCGCACATGAGTGTCGCCACAGATGAAATGGTTGTGGCTGCCAAACGTAAATTTGACGTTGAGAAGGAAAACGCCAAGAGAGGTATTGAAAAACGCAAGAAAAGCGCTCAGGCCAAAGCGCGCGCTGAAGCGGAGGCCAAGAGGGTCGCTGATGCCGCCAAGGCAGCCGCAAGTTCTGCCGATGATAATTACATAAAGCTGGAAGAACAAATCGTTGGCGCCAAACCTGAAGCCAGAAGCTCCACGGGACAACGTCCGGGAGCGCCACGGCCGGGTCCACGTCCGGGAGCGCCTCGTCCGGGGGGCGCCCAACAGGGACGTGGCGGTGGGCCGGGAACTCGCGGACCGTTTCGGCCGGGCGGAGGTCCAAGACCCGGCGGACCTTTCATGCCGGGCGGCAGACGCAGACGGCGCAAAAGAAGGCGCTCGGTCAATCAATCCGAAGTATCCAAGAGCTTCCGCAGTACAATGGCCACAATGGCCGGACCGCAGAAAACCAAGAAATATCGTAAACGCGGGGCGTCCGAGGGCGAGTTTATTGATGTTCAAAACATTGTTGATGTGACTGAGTTTATGACTGTTGGCGAGTTGGGCAAAACGCTGGACTTGAAGCCTGCTGACCTCATCCAGAAAATGTTTGAGCTTGGCCAAATGGCCACGATTAATCATCGACTGGATATTGACACGATTGAAATGCTCTGTCTGGAAAACGGATTTGGGATTCAGCAAAAAACTGAGGTAGGTGAATTCGCCAAACAGGAAGAATCTCCTGAGGATTCTGTCAAACGTCCACCTGTGATAACGGTCATGGGGCATGTCGATCATGGCAAAACGTCATTGCTGGATTATTTGCGCAAGACAGATGTTGTTTCCAGTGAATCAGGGTCGATTACCCAGCACATCGGCGCCTATCAAATCACATCCCCCGCTGGAGAGAAACTGACCTTTCTTGACACCCCCGGACATCAGGCCTTCACGGCCATTCGCGCGCTGGGGGCGCAGGTTACTGATCTGGTAATTCTTGTGGTTGCCGCCGACGATGCGGTCATGCCTCAAACCGTTGAAGCGATCGACCATGCAAAAGCCGCAGGGGCGCCGATTGTTGTGGCTATCAATAAGATTGACAAACCAGAGGCGAATGTAGAGCGGATAAAACAGGAACTGACAAAACACGGCTTGGTGGTTGAGGAATGGGGAGGTGACACTGTCATGGCGCCTATATCAGCCAAAACCGGTGAAGGAATTGACAAGCTGATCGAAATGGTGGTGCTGACCGCTGACCTTTTGGATTTGAAAGCCGATCCCAACATCCGAGGACAGGGGGTCGTAATCGAGGCCCGGCTGGAAAAAGGCAAAGGCGCAGTTGCGACCGCCCTGGTTATGAAAGGGTCAGTGGAAATTGGATCATCCATGGTGGCCGGATCAAACTTCGGCCGGGTGCGCACACTCAGCGATGATCGCGGTGAGGAGCTGGCGCGGGTCGGACCCGGTACGCCTGTTCAGATTACCGGCCTGGATGGAGTTCCGCAAGCGGGAGATTCGTTCCTGATTGTCGCAAATGACGCAGAAGCGCGGGAAATTTCATCCAAACGCGCCCAGATAAAGCGTGAATACGACTATCGCAAACCCAGAGGACATGCAACCCTTGAAAACATCTTCAGCCGCATCAAAGAGGGACAGATCAAAGAACTCGCGGCGCTGATCAAAGGCGACGTTGACGGTTCGGTTGAAGTGCTGGCAGAAACTATGACAGCAATACAGCATGACGAAGTGCGGGTCCGCATAGTCCACAAAGGAGTTGGCGCTATTACCGAATCCGATGTGCTTCTGGCGGCAACATCAGATGCGATCATTTTCGGATTTCACGTAGGCCCGACCCCGCGCGCGAGGGAAGTTGCGGCGCGCGAGCATGTCGATATTCGCCATTATGAGATCATTTACGAAGTTGAAAATGATGTACGCAAAGCGCTCGAAGGAATGCTGGCGCCGACGCTTGAAGAGCGCCATATCGGGCGCGCCGAAGTGCGCGACACATTTAAAGCCCCCAAAGTCGGGCAGATCGCCGGCTGTTATGTTCAAGACGGCACTATTAAGCGCATCCACCGGGTTAACCTGATGCGTGACGGAAAGAAAATTTACACCGGTGACATCGATTCGCTGCGGCGATTTAAAGATGACGTGCGCGAAGTGGAAAGTGGTTACGAATGTGGGATTCACATTGAAAATTTTAACGACATTAAAGTCGGCGACGTAATGGAAACATTTGAAATTGTAGAAGTGGCTCGAACGCTGCAAGAAAGGTAGTAGGGATCAATGATTATTGGAAGCCTGACAATCGAAGTTTCTCTCCCCAGCATTAAGTCGGTGAAAGAAAAACAGACTCGGCTCAAACCGCTGCTCTCACGCATCGGAAACGCGTTTAATGTGTCAGTGGCGGAGGTCGGACGGGTCGAACTGTTTCGATCCGGAGTGCTTGGCATCGCCACAGTTGCTTGCGAGACGAATTCCATAAGCAGCATACTCACTGGCGTCGTCAATATGGTCAAGTCCGAACCGGATTTGATTCTTGTCGACTACACGACCGAAATGCTGTAGAACCGGCGATGGCGCAATTCCCCTCATGCGCCGCCGGTTTATCCGGTATTTCCATTCATTCTGGAGCCAGCCAGGGCAAGCGCCCGGCCATAGAGCAGGCGAACATGAAAACATTTCCACGTTCGAAACGCGTCGCGGACAACGTGCGCAAACAGATGAGCATCCTGCTGGATGAACAACTTGCCGGCCAGAACTTCAGCATGGTCAGTGTCACTGATGTTGAAATGACCCGCGATCTGCGGCACGCCAAAGTGTTTTATTCTGTTCTGGGTGATGAAAACGCTCGAACGGAGATTCAGGAATTCCTGGAGGAGAACACACGGCCGCTGCGCGGAAAACTTGCGCAGCGGATGGCGCTGAAGTTTGTTCCCGAGTTGACATTCGCCTATGATTCGTCGCTTGTGGAAGGGATGAAAATTCAGTCTATCCTGACCGACCTTGAGCGTGAACGTCAAAGCGGCCCAGAACAGAAATAGCCCTTATTGGCGGCCCGCCGGCGCATTTTTCTTGGTCCCAATTCCAGTCCCGCAATTCCCATGAAACATCTCGACGAGAAGATTCTTGCTGATATTCAATCCCTGATCAAAGACGCTGAAAACGTACTGATAACCGCTCATCGTGATGGTGACGGAGACTCTATCGGGACGGCGCTGGCTGTTCGGGATTACGTCTCTTCGCTGGACAAGAGCGCCATGGTTCTCCAGCACGGCCCCGTTCCGAACTATCTCCGGTTTCTCGCCGGCTCTGATGGGATTGCTGATGTCAGTTCAGACTCAGCTCGGGTTCCCGATGTCGCGTTTGATCTTACTATAGCGCTCGAGTGTCCAAACCTGGAGCGGACCGGCGATGTAGTGAAATTTATTGCTCCCGGCGCTCCCATAATCAATATCGACCACCATACCGACAATACCGGGTACGGGAGAGTTAACTGGGTTGACGCCAGCGCCAGCTCTGTTGGCGAAATGGTCACATATCTATTCGGCCGTCTGAATTTCCCGATAGAACAAGACAACGCCGAATGTCTTTATACGGCCATATTGACCGACACGGGGCGTTTCCATTACCCCAGCGCCACACCTGACACGTTTCGCCACGTGGCCAAACTCGTCGCATCCGGTATTGATATCCAACAGATTTGTGATCGCATTTATTTTTCGAGGCGTCCGCAGTCAATCAAACTGACAGGACTGGCCCTCTCGCAGGTGGATTACGCCGCGGATGGACGTGTCTGCGTTATCCCTATATCACATGAGATGATGAAACAGGCGCATGCGGCCAACGGTGACACTGAAGGAATTGTCGAGTACACGCTGTACGGAGAAAAGGTGGAACTTGGCGCTCTTGTGCGCGACAACTCTGAAGGTGGTGTGAAAGTCTCACTTCGCTCACGCGGCGCCTGGGATGTGGCCCGGGTCGCCGCAGAATTCGGCGGCGGCGGACATCTCAACGCCGCCGGCTGTATACTGGATTCTACTCTCGAAGCCGCAACAGAAATAATCAAGTCACGCTTGCTGAAGGTTTTGGGCCAATAGACGCATGGACATGATTACGAACAATCTCGTTTCCCCTGGCCAATCCTCTACCCGCCGGTTGTCCCAGAACATGAATGGAGTATTACTGATTGACAAGCCGTCGGGTATAACCAGCCACGATGTATTGCAAGCGCTGCGCCGCATACTGGGAATCAAAAAGCTGGGCCATACCGGTACGCTGGATCCCCTGGCCAGCGGGCTTTTGGTGTTCTGCGTCGGGACGACATCCAAACTTGCTCGATTCCTGGTTAGCAAGGACAAATCCTATGAAGCGGAAATTCGTCTGGGACTCACCACGGAAACGTATGACAGCGAGGGCCTGGCCGACCGGCTCGAGCCCGACAGTATACCGCAAATTGGCCTGAATGAAATAGAGAAGTCGCTGCAGTTGTTCATAGGAAACATTCAGCAGCGCGCCCCGAAATATTCGGCAATCAAAATTAAAGGCAGCGCGCTTTACAAGTCCGCCAGAAAGGGCGAGCCATGCTATCCCCCGCTGCGTCCGGTCGTAATCCATTCGATTGAGATCAGAAATTATCAGCCTCCGTTTCTGCGCCTGGCAGTAGTCTGTGGCAAAGGCACATACATACGATCTTTGGCGCATGATATAGGAGCCGAACTTGGCCCGGGAGCATATCTCTCGTCACTCCGCAGAACCCGTGTGGGCCAATTGCGACTTGAGGATGCCCATACTCTGGAGAAAGTACAGCGCCTGGTAGACACTGGCAGCCTTTCCACAGCGCTTATGGCTGCTGAAAGTGTCATTGACCTTCCGGCATTGATCGTCACTGAGAATTTCGCTGCGCGTGTGCGGCATGGTGTTTCCCCTGGCAGGGGCGATATCACCCGGGCGCAGGGGGAGTTTTGCGCAGGGGACCATGTTTCCCTCAAAAACAGCGCCGGACACATTCTGGCAGTAGGAATCAGCGAAATCTCAGCCGAAGAACTGGCGGCCTGGCAAGGCGGCGGAATCTTTCGTTATGAGAGGGTGTTATAGGAAAATAATCTGATGGGTGTTGTGTATTACAATATTGATGAAGTCCCTCAAGCTGAGGCGCGCGCAATCACCGTCGGTAATTTTGATGGTTTCCACAGGGGCCACCGGGCAATCATTGACGGGACGCTGCAATCCGCCGAGCGCCTCAATGCCCGGCCGATGCTCCTGACTTTCAGGCCGCATCCTCGATTTGTCATCGATCCGGATTCAGCGCCGCAGCTTATTCTGACCCCGGAGGAGGAACTCGAAACGCTTCGCCAGGTGTTTCCGGGCGAGATTCTGCTGATGGCTTTTGATGAAACGGTTCGTAACATGACCGAACGGGAGTTTATCCAGTCGATATTAATTGATCGCCTGTCGCTGACAGCCCTGATTTCCGGCGAGACCAACACACTCGGCAAGAACCGTACGGGTGATCGCCCCCGTTTGGAGGAACTATCGAGCCAAATGGGGTATGAATTTGTCGTGATAAAACCTGTGACAATTGATGGCAAAGCGCTATCTTCTACCGTGATACGGGCGCATATCGCATCGGGTGAGCTGGGCATGGCCAACGGGTTGCTCGAAACGCCCTATCGAATCACCGGAGAGGTCATTCGCGGTATGGGACTCGGTCGAAAACTGGGATATCCGACAGCAAACTTGGAGTTCAACCAGTTTAAGGCCCTGCCAAAAGAGGGTGTATATGCTGCAACTGTGATAGTTGACGATGTCTCATATGGTTGCATGATGTTTGTCGGGAAAAACCATCTTAATCCCGAAGAGGCTTTTTCTGTTGAGGCGCATATTCTTGAATTTGACCGGGACATTTATGGCGAAGTAATCACCTACTTGCCTTTTGAATTTGTACGTGAAAACCGCCGGATTAAAACTAACGAGGAATTGATCCAACAAATTGATAAAGACAAAATAGCAATTGAACGTATATTGAAGAAAAAGGAGACAAGCAGTGTCTGTTAACGATTCAGCCGTGAAGGAACGCAAGAAGGAAATTATTTCCAAGCATCGCCTTCATGAAACCGATACCGGCTCGCCAGAAGTCCAGACAGCGCTGTTGACACAGCGTATTGGCCATCTGACCGAGCATTTGAAGCGCCACAAGAAGGATTTCCATACCCGCCGCGGCCTGTTAAAGCTGGTTGGCAAGCGGCGGAGAATCCTTGATTACTTGAAAGAGCGCGATATAGAAAGTTATCGCGCAATAGTCGGGCAACTGGAACTGCGCCGGTAAGCGTAGTTTCTGGCCCGAAAGCACACAACGCCTGCGCCCGGGGGGCGTATCTGGCATAAGCGAAAAACAAAGCGATTGTAAGCAACGACATTAAATTGTAAGCGATTGTAGAAAAGCGAAAGTAAATGAAACACACAGTAGAATTAGAAATCGGGGGGCGGACCCTCAGCATCGAAACCGGCCGCATGGCCAAACAAGCAAACGGCGCCTGCCTGGTGCGCTACGGTGACACAATGATTCTCGCCACATCCTGCGCTTCCCCGGATCCGCTGCTCGGACGCGGGTTTTTCCCGTTGACCGTTGACTACCGCGAGCGGGCCTATGCCGGCGGCAAAATTCCGGGCGGATTTTTCAAACGTGAGGGCCGTCCGTCCGAAAAAGAAACACTGGTCAGCCGCATGATAGACCGGCCAATCAGGCCGCTTTTTCCTGAAGGATACCTGCACGAGATCCAGTGCCTGATTACCGCCATCAGCTCCGACAAACAAAACGACACGGACACTATTAGTTTGATTGGAGTGTCAGCATCGCTGTATATCTCCGATATACCGTTTAGTACGCCGGTGGCCGGTGTTCGTGTAGGACGTATCAATGGAACACTGACACTCAACCCGACTTTTTCACAGCGTGAAGATTCTGATCTGAACATCTTTGTGGCCGGGACCGCAGATTCGATCACTATGGTCGAAGGCGGCGGCATTGAAGTGACCGAACCGGATATGCTGGATGCTCTCAAATTAGCGCATGAAAACATCAAACTTATCGTGGCCAAGATTGAGGAGCTGCGCGAGCTCGCCGGTGTTCCGAAAGCAGATTTCGTGGCTGTCAAACCGTCCGAGGAATTGATTGGCAGAGTGCGTGAAATATCAGAGAGTAAATTGTCCGAGGCCTGCCATATCAGTGACAAAGAATCCCGCCGGAAGGCGAAAAAAGATGTGCAGGCGGAAGTCCTTGAAGCGCTCGCCGAAGAGTTTCCGGATGATGAAGGATTTATAAAATCAGCGCTGCACGATATCGACAACGAAATCAACCGGCGCATGATCCTCGATGAATCACGGCGGATTGACGAACGCGGATTCGACGACATTCGTGAAATCACGATCGAAACCAGCGTTCTTCCACGAACACACGGCAGCGCGCTGTTCACCCGCGGCCAGACGCAGGCGATGGTGGTGTTAACACTTGGAACAAAAGTCGACGAGCAGCGTATTGACGATCTCGAAGGAGACAGCTCCAAGAGCTATATGCTGCATTACAATTTCCCGCCGTCTTTGGTCGGTGAAGTGCGCCCGATCCGGGGCGTAGGGCGGCGCGAGATCGGGCATGGCGCCC
>JADFNA010000312.1 GCA_022563625.1 Candidatus Zixiibacteriota bacterium | reverse complement strand
CGGCTTCAATATAGACCCGGCTCATATCGGCGATAACTGCGATTGCCGTGCCGCCGCTGACATTGTTAATCCCTGATGAAATGATTTGCCCGGCCTCGACCAGTTTCCTCAAGATAATACCGTCTATCGGCGCCCGGGCCTCGGTTTCATCCAGCCGCACCTGGGCCTGGTCGAGCGCCACACGCGCGCGCACAAGTTTTCCTTTGGCGCGGGCCAGAGACAGGTCCATGTCGTCGAATTCCTCACGCGAGATCAGCCCTTTGTCATAGAGTTTGCTGCGCCGTTTGAAGTTGTTGTTAACCTGTTTGCGTTCCGCCTCGGCGATATCCAGGTCCGCGCGGGCCTGGTCGAAATCCGCCTGCGCGTCAGTTTTGTCCAGACGGCAGATCAACTGTCCGATGGTGATAAAATCTCCCTCTTCAATCGGCAGTTCGTCGATGCGCCCGCTGGCTTTGGACTTGATCTCAATCCGGTCGATTGGCGTGACCACGCCTGTGGCAGAAACATTCACCCGGAAAGCGCCCCGGCCGATAACATATTCCTTGAACTTTGGCCCGCCTTTGGTGGCGTGTACATTGCCGTTGAAACCGTATTGTATTCCGGCCACAGCAACCACTGCGACCAGAGCCAATCCAAGTAATATTTTCCATTTCGCGCGTATCATAATCAGAGTTCACCTCGCAATTTCGGGCCCGGGACAATATACGTCATAGTGAGATTCTGGCAACAGCTTATCTGCGGCCGTCGGCGCATCGACCGGCCGGGATACGTTGAAGTTGCGAATTTATGGATTTTGGGTCGGGAAAACTACCCGGAAGTCGCCAGCGCTTCGTCGAGACTGTCGAAAACATCAAAAATCGTGACCAGTTTCGTGATTGTCAGGATTTTTTCGATATTCTGGATATTTGCCAGGGCCAGTGATCCGCCGGCTTTCAAGACTGTGCTGTGAATTGAGACGAGAAGTCCCAGGCCGACCGAGTTAACCCAGTCAATACCTGAGAGGTCAAGGACGATGCGTTTGTTTCCGGCAGTGAGAGACTCGACAATTTTGCCGCGCAGCAAACTTCCTTTGTCCCAGTCCATGATTTTGCCTTTAAGGGCGAATACCGGTATTCCATTGTGAGTGTTTTCGACTATTTTCATTTCCCCGCCTCTATATTGGCTCGATATCAATCGCCAACAATATCAGGCGCCGTCCGGGTTTTGTCAAAGGCCATCGGGGTTGTCGACGAATGACCTCTCTGATACGCCTCGATAAAGCCTGAGGGCGCCTGTGGAAATGTTAATCCTATAAAATATGCTTTGTGAGCTATTGGCTGCAGAGGGCGATGGTCCAGTCCCCGATTGGGCACGGGCCGCCGTTGAAGTAGAAGTTGACCAGATAGGCAAGATCAGCCAGATCGGTGAGTGCGTCATTGTTGACATCAGAAAGATGGGCGAAGGGAAAGGCCCCGTTTGCGCTGCCGGCTACGATGTTTGCCAGATACACAATGTCCGCCAGGTCTATTTGCAGGTCGTTGTTGAGATCACCGCGATGAAACCCGGCCCATTTGTTTACCAGATCGGCAAAGCCGATGAACTGATCGTCGTCATTTGGATCGAGATTTACGCAGTCAACTTTGACAAACTGTGCGATTCCAAAACTCCTGGTTTCACCCGGAGCAAGATTGATTCCGCCAAAATAGTAATCCACAGACGCGTCGGCTGCCGCGCCGCTCTCACCGTCGAACGTATTCATATTTGATTGGAAGTGAATACTATCAAACTGCGGCAAACGCGCGAACTGGTAAATGGAATCGTAGTGTTGGATTGCTTCCCAGGCGAACCATGAGGCTGACTGATCAAGCGCCGCAGCGCGCATCACATCATTACCGAGGCCACAACCTGACGGGACCTTAACGTAGCCGTGGACTATACCGAGTCCCGGCGCTGCCGCATAGGCATATCCGGCCGAACCCGGGATGCCCTGCACCGAGTTGGCCGCTATGGCGCCGATGTCGTCGTCGTGATGGGCCCAATGAACCAGATCAACAATTGAGTCAGTGGCGCTGCGATTTGTCACATCAATTCTAATCAGGCGGAAGTCCGCCAGTTCGGGCACGTCAAGAACGCCGTAATGGGTTTCGTCAATTATGATGCCGATGGTGGAATCATTCAATAGTTTATTCGGAAAGACACGAGTGTCCCAGACGCCTGTACCGGCGCTGTAGTCCTGCGCCGAGTCAATGTAGGTTGTGGCGGCCAGATCACCGAAGACCGGATCGTATGTCAGGCCGCTGTCATGTGAAATGGCGCCGAGCAGGACATTTGTTTTCAATTGCGGCTGGCAGGTGTTGCTACAGTAATTAAGATCGCCCAGAATTGTTTGATAGTCATCGCCATCCCAGGAGGGACCGGTCATGGCAATTCGTCTGGGAGTCAGGCTGAAACCCCGCATACCACCAAACAACTCTGTGAACGGGGTCCCACATAGGGCAGCGCCCTCGGAGTAACCGTTGATGTCAATGTCGTTGGCTCCGCTGGGAAAACGCGCCACCAGCCCGGTGTTGTACACCGTCGTACTGTTGGCCCCGCCGGAGCCGAAGTGTATGCGCACGGAGTCTTCGAGACAGCCGCCGGTGACAGTCAGCGCGACTTCGGGCGCTGCGGATGGATCATCAAGGAAATAATCCGGATCACTGGTCCAGAGCGTGGCGTAGAAAGTGTGAGGCCCGCGCGTGACTGCCGGTCCCTCGATGGCTATGACCAGATCAACGCTGTCACCCGGGGGGACTTGCGCTCCCGGCGCCGGGAAGAGGACTCCGCTGCCGTCGGGTCCGGTCCCCGGTGTGACGACAGCGGGGAAACCGATCGCGGCGCGGTAATTCAATCCTGATTCAGTCGCATCAAAGTTGAGCGAGCCGAATGGATCGAGTCCTTGCGGCGCCTCGGCGAGCATCAGGCCGACTTTTTGGAATAGACTTGCGTTTGTTGTGTAATTAGCAACTTCGTTCATCCGGCGCAGAAGGGCAGGTGAGACGGAGCTGACAGCGATTATTCCACCCGATGCAGTTGTAAAGTTTGGCGTGTCACTCAGGCGGACACTGTCAATCACGAGATTTGCACAGCCGCTGTTACTGAAAATATTCTCAAATACAACAGGTGTCGCTGATGGTGTCCCAAATGGCACATTCGCCTGGCTTTCTGGATTCAGAATGTCTAAACGCTCTCGATCAGGCTGTGGCCCGAGGGCGACAGTGGTCCCGCCCAGAGTGGTGAAAACCAGCAGGTCTTCAGCCAGCGAGCCACCGGCCCAGGCGCCGGAGGCCGAAC
>JADFNA010000311.1 GCA_022563625.1 Candidatus Zixiibacteriota bacterium | reverse complement strand
CTTTTATCAAGCTGAAGAAGAAGCGCTGTCCGTTCCGATTATTTATGACAACCCGCGTCCGCGCTTTTTCTCGGCCCTGGATTCGGAGAGTTTGTCCTTGCAGTGTGACAATTCCGGGCGGCTAATTTTTGTACATATCAAAAAACCGCGCCGCCTGTGGATTGGCGAACGCGGCGTCTCGCCTGTTCCATCGCCTCCGGCTGATATTCGGTTCCTGGACTTTCGCTGCCGTATCCCGGAGCCTGAGTTTTTGTGCGACGCCAAAAAACAGCGCCTGCTGGTCCGCTTTTCACCGGTGCATTCGTCATCGAGCTATCAGGTCGGGGATAATGTTTTTCTGTACATGAGCGACGAGTCTGTATTAACGGGGATGTATATTGATCTGGTAAACTCTGATAGGGCCGGCAAGAAAATGGCCGTCTGGAAGCGTCTGGTGGCTGAAGGCAGTTCAGTCATGACCCCCGAAGAAGAGCGCATGAAGCTCGCCGGGTTCGGCGAATAACAGAAAAACAATAGCTTGTGATCGCCGCCCGCTTGACCGCAGGTGGATTTCGGCTTTAGACTATCATTCATGGGCGCCTCCTCTCCCAAAAAAGTTAACTCACGCCATGCCGAACTTTCGGAGGAAATCGAACGACATAACCGGTTGTACTATGTTGAAAACAGCCCGGCGCTGTCTGACGCCGAATTCGACCGGCTGTTTGATGAACTGCTGGAGCTCGAAGAAAAATATCCTGAGCTAAAAAGCGCCGCCTCACCCTCGCAGCGAGTCGGCGCCCCGGCCTCGAATAAATTCAGCAGCGCCCGACACCGCCTGCGCATGCTCTCACTGCAAAAAGTATCCAATGCTAATGAATTCGCTGAGTTTGACCGGCGCGTGCGTGAGGGTCTGTACGGAAAAGAGAATTCTGAGAACAAAGCGATTGAATATCATGTGGAGCCAAAGCTGGATGGCCTGGCGGTTGAGCTGGTGTATCGCAAGGGGATTCTTGATGTCGGCTCAACCAGGGGTGATGGCGCGATTGGCGAGAACATCACGGCCAATCTGAAAACTCTTGGCTCGATTCCGCTTGCCCTTCCATCTAATACCGCCAAACGCTGGCCGTATCTGGAAGTGCGCGGCGAGGTATACATGCGACTGTCTGATTTTAGAGCGCTCAATAAGAAACTGGCTGAGGACGGAAGCGCTGGTCTGGCCAATCCGCGCAACGGCGCGGCCGGTTCACTCAGGCAGCTCGACAGCCGTATCAGCGCCGCGCGGCCACTGCGGTTTATAGCCTATGCGGCGCTGAGTGATGATCCGAACTTTGCCGGTGAGTTCCACTCGCAATCACAGAGCTTGAAGTTTCTGGCCGAAAACGGTTTTCCCATCAATGATCATTCGCGATCTGTCGCGGGGATTGACGGTGTCTCACAATCTTTTCAATCATTGGAAAAGGAGCGCGGCTCCCTGGACTATGAGATAGATGGCATGGTGATCAAGGTAAACTCGTTCACTGACCAGCAGCGGCTGGGTGTGATTTCGCGCGCGCCGCGCTGGGCGGTGGCCTGGAAGTTTCCGGCTGAGGAGGCGCAGACGACAGTTGAGAATATAGAGTTTTCAGTCGGCAGGACCGGGGTAGTGACGCCGGTGGCGGTCCTGGCGCCGGTACGGGTCGGCGGGGTGACTGTCACTAATGCGTCTTTGCACAATGAAGATATACTGAGGACGCTTGATGTGCGAATAGGCGATGTAGTAATCGTGCGCCGGGCCGGTGATGTTATTCCTGAAGTTCGCGAAGTGATTTTTGACAAACGCAAAGACAAGGCAAGGCCCGTGCGCTATCCGAAAAACTGCCCGTCCTGCAAAAGACCGCTGAGCCGGGCCGAGGGCGAGGCCGCGCAGCGCTGTTTGAATCCGGCCTGCCCGGAGCAGTTGGTCGGGCGGATTTTTCATTTTGCCTCAAAAGGCGGGATGGATATTGACGGACTGGGCGAAAAACTGGCCCGCCAATTTGTCGAGCGCGGGTTTGTCACAACTGCTGCGGATTTGTTTTACCTGAATAAGGAACAACTGCTGGAACTTGATCTGATGGCCGATAAACGGGCGGATAATCTACTGGCGGCGCTGGAGACGAGTAAATCCCGCCCGCTGCCAAATGCGCTGTATGCGCTGGGGATTTTCGGGGTTGGTGAAACAGCCGCAGCGGGGCTGGCCGAACATTTTCGGAGTATTGCAGCGATTATGGAAGCAGGCTCCGATGAGCTGCTGGAGGTTGACGGTATCGGCGCGGGTATTGCGGAATCTCTTGTCAGTTTTTTCGCCGAGAAGGAAAACCGCGATACGGTTAAACGCCTGCGCAGCGCCGGAGTGACGTTTGCCTGCAAACAGCGCAAAGCTGAATCTGCGGCCCTGGCCGGGAAGACATTTGTAATTACCGGCTCACTCAGTCGTCCGCGCGATTATTTCAAAGCGCTGATCGAGACACACGGCGGAAAAGTTTCCTCGTCGGTTTCCAAAAACACAGACTATCTGCTGGCCGGGGAAAAAGCCGGCTCTAAATTGTCCAAAGCCGAAAAACTATCTGTGGAAATTATTGACGAAGAACAACTGGAAAAACTTATCAGAGATTGAAGACCGGGTTAATCAATGAAGATGTTCAGCCCGAACTGATGGGTTGTTCCCAGATTATCCTGATATGGAATAAAGGCGTAATCAATGCGCAGGTTCTTGTCACTGAATCCGGCGCCGGCGGTGAAGTTTTTTGAGTCATAACCGGATTGAAACCCCGCCCGCAGCGCCAGGCGCTCGATACGAGTATACTCGGCGCCGAAATGGGCATGGAAATTTTCATCGACATGAACACCATCTGCGCTGAGCAAAAAATCACGCATCTGATAACTGGCGCCGCCCCGGATTGTTGTCGGCAGAGATATATCGGTCGTGTCGAGGCGGATATTCTGGCCCAGGCTGGTCAGGGAAAACCCCAGCGCAAGTTTGTCGCTGTAGGCGTAGCGGGCGCCGAGGTCAATATTGAATGCGGCGCTTTTGTAAAAGCTGATTTTTTCAATAATCCATCCGGCGCCGACACCCAGGCTGAGTTTATCGGTGAATGGATAAGCCACGCCGACTTTTAGTGAAACATCGCGTGACTCAAACAAAAACAACGGCTCAACCGAGGCCACATCGCCGCGCGCTTCGATGTCATTGACCTGCGCCAAACGGACACCGAAGCTGTAACTGGCCTTGCCATGTCTCAGAGTCACAAACCCGGTTTCGAAGGTGATGTTCTGCCAGTAAGCGGTGTGTCCCAGATAAGCGGAAAAATCAGGGCCGCCAT
>JADFNA010000310.1 GCA_022563625.1 Candidatus Zixiibacteriota bacterium | reverse complement strand
TTCCTCCAATACTCGGCGATACACCCGCTGGTGATGGGGATGAAGTGGGCGCCGGACGAACTGAGCTTCATGAAGGAGCGGCGCGACTCCGGCGACCGCGACGCTGCGCGCCAGCGCACGGGCCGCGTCCCCGAGGAGTACCGCTAATCGAGCGCAACGACCGTGTCAGTTATGCCAAGGGCTTGGTTAAACGCGCACTGGAGTTTGCGCCCAATAATGGCGCATATCTGGATTCATACGCTTGGGCGCTGTATCAGGAGGGTGACTATCGTGGAAGTCTGGACACATTGCGCCGGGCGCTGGAACAGATCAAATCCGATCCTACAGTCTTTGATCATATTGGTGATACATTCAATAAGCTCAATCAACCTGACTCGGCCAGGGTCTACTGGGAGAGGGCGTTAGAGCTGGACAGCGCTAATGCCGCAATTCAACTAAAGCTTGATCAATAATACCCTAACCTGCTGATTTCTATTGCGGTACGCTATGCGCTCTTACTCCCCACATGTGCTTTTCCCGCGTCTGCGCCCCGCCGGTCTGATCGTCGTGGTTGTGGCTGTTCACTGGCTGTCTCTCGGAAGCTGCGCCAAAATAGTTGCTCCATCGGGTGGGCCGGAGGACAAGGACGCTCCAACAATTTTGAGCTCTGAACCGCAGTCACTGCAAACTGGCATTCCGGCCGGTGACCGGTTCACCGCCTATTTCTCCGAGGATATAAGGACACAGGGCATAGAACAGCAGGTGTTTATTTCGCCCCGTCCCACACGTGAACCAGAGATCAAAGTGAAGGGGGGGAGGTTGACTGTTGTCTTCCCGGATTCGTTTGCTGTCAATCAAACTTATGTGGTCACGCTCGGCTCTCTAATATCCGATTTACGAGGTAACTCTCTGGGTTCCAGCGCCAGCTTCGCCTTCACCCGGGGCGATTTCATTGACACCGGTTCTGTCAGCGGGGTTGTGACTGCTGGCGATGCGCCCGCTTCGGGAATTGGCGTAGCCCTTTATCGCCGGTTTACCCCGCAGCGGCTGGGTGATCTCGATTCGTTGTATCCTGATTACTTCACCCTGTCCGGATCAGACGGCGCATTCGAGCTGGGTTTTCTGCCGATTGATGATTATTTTATTCTGGCTTTTGATGACGCAGACAGGAACGAATGGTTTACTTATGGCTCCGAGCGTTTCGGCGTCACGAGCCTGTCTGTCAGGCTCTCCGAGAGGCGTTTTGATAATCTTGAACTACGCATCCAGAATATCGACACTTCGCAGGCCTCTATTCTTGGGGTGACAACCAGCCCGGATGGCCTGGTGCGGGTCAATCTGCTGGGCTCTGTTCTGCCGCAGGATGTTGCGGCCCATTTGTCCTCCATTGAACTTCACAGCCTCTCGGATAGCTCCCTGCGGATGTCGCCTGCGGCGCTGATTGATCCTCTCGGAAACGCCCGCTCCAAATTGACGCTATATTTCGAGGATTTGCCCTCTGATTCCTTCGCACTAAAAATAGATTTTCGAGAATTCTACGCTGATCGGCGCGCCGCGGATACTCAGAGTTTTGCGCCGTATATTTTTAGCCCCGGACCAGATCAGAACTCTCCGAAAATCACCTTCGCGGCGCCCGTGAGGCCATTGGCGCCGGGGGAGAGCGTGCACTGGAAACTGACCGCGTCGGAACCTATTTCGCTATTCTCATCATCCGAACCAGATGTGTTGAGCGTCAGCTACTCCGATGGGACCGAGTTGGACTACAGCTTCGAGCAGCTGACTCCGTTCAGCTACCAGATAAACGCGCAAACCGCGCCGCTGCCCGGCGCCACATACATCCTGAATCTGGCGCAGTCCCTGGTTGTGGACCTGGCAGGAAATACGGCGGATGATTCGCTGAAAATTCCCGAAATTTCCGTCTGGCCGGCGGATTCTATGGGAGGCGTCACGTTCAGCGTCGAAAATCGCCACAGCCCGGAATACGACGGAGATTATCTGATTACTTTCGACCGTCTGGAGGGTGACGAATATCGATCATCAAAGTCTATAACCGACTCGGTCACCGTCGAACTACCGGCCGGGAGTTATATCTTGCAAGTCGCACAGGATTCCGACACTCTGACACCGGGAGTGTTGTTCGACGGGACCCTGTATCCGTTGCGTCTGGCCGAACCACGTACGTTTTATCCAGACACCATTGAGGTCCGGCCAAGATTTGTGACCTCCGGGATTAGTGTGATTATCGAATGATGGAAAAAGTTTAAGCAAGGACCATGTAGCAAGGCATCAAATTAGAAAATGCTGACAGAGCTGATACAAAGAGTTGGACTGAGGGGGTGAATGGCTGATGCCGCCAGGATGTTCGTCATACTTTTACTGACGCTGATCGCCGCGTATGCGGCGCGATTGCTCGTTTTGTTAGAAAAATGTTAAAAAGAAATGTATGTCAAAAGGGAGCGGTCTACCGATTACATCAGATTTTTGTGGATGTCTGCCGCCCACGAACTTTTATTGAAGCCCTCGCGGCAGGCGAGTTTGAATTTCAGGTCAGACAACTTCCGCGTCCGAAATCTACGTCCTAAAGGAGGATTGCAATAGACACTCTTGTCAACACGCTGAGCCCCTATTTTGAAACCCCTTGGATCCTGTCCTTGGGGATCTTCACTCTTTCACTGGCGCTAACCGTCGTTGTCCGCTGGAGCCTGGGGTTTATCTTACGTACGGTAGCTAAAAAGACCAAGACCGACCTGGACGACATTCTGATCCGGGCCGCTAAAAACGTCGTGACCTATTCGGTCCCGGTCATAGGTCTGATGGCGGCCCTCACGCCTCTTGCTCTGCAGACCGCCATTCCCCAGCGGATGCTGTTTTCTCTGCTTGTTGTGCTATTAATGCGCGGCGTGATCAACCTGATTAACAACCTGTCCAAATGGCTGGAAAAGACCTCAGCGAAACGAACCGAGTCTACCATGGACGAAGGCCTGCTACCACTTTTGCGCAAGACCCTAAAGACAATCGTTGTCATCCTTGGTGTCCTGATCATTCTGGGGAAATGGGAAATCCAGATCGGTCCCCTGGTGGGCGCCCTCGGTATTGGTGGTCTAGCCATCGCCTTGGCTTTAAACAGCAGCCTGGCCAACATCTTTTCCGGCATTCAGCTCATATTGGATCGTTCTATTAATGTGGGTGACAAGGTCAAACTCGAGAGCGGGGACGTGGGAGTAGTGCTGGACATTGGTCTTCGCTGCACCAGGATACAGACCTACGACAACGAAGTGATATCTCTTCCCAATTCGCAACTTGCCAATGCGCAGGTCAAAAACTACACCAAACCCGATGCGACTATCCGAGTT
>JADFNA010000013.1 GCA_022563625.1 Candidatus Zixiibacteriota bacterium | reverse complement strand
AGGTGCAGGAAATAGCGTTTCAAGTCGCAGAGGGCTTAGAACAGGGAGAGAATGTTAGGCCTACCTTTGGCAAAGCAATGATCCCAGAGCAGATTGCGAAGGCCCAACGGCTAACGCGGGAAAAGAGTGCAGCAGCGGTAGCGAAGGTCCCCACCGTGGGGGAGTTCGCGGCTCCACAGATTCGCTGAATGAGCTGCATGATGAGAGCAAGCTTGAAAGAAACAGGCCAAGTGCCAGATTCCGAAGCTTCAATATTCTCATTCTTGGCTCGCAGGCAAGGCTTCAGCAGTCCGCAGAATCCCCTTCACTACAGGAATCTTACGCAGGCCCGGGCCTTTCTATGGCGCAACACTATAGCACATGAGAGTGCGGAGTAACATGCGCAATGAGAGCAGGTTCCGAATATTCCTGGAAGAACCCGTGGGATCCAAAATCAAGAAGCCCCTTCAGCTCAAATCCCACCTTGGGTTTGCCCTTGTAATTGGGAGTAGGTGACGATGTCAATCGCCAATTGCTATGATCAGCACTATCGGCCAACTTAGTTGCTGGGCAGTATTTGGCGCGGGCGAGTAAACACCGCCTGCTGAAGTCCGCTGCTAAACGAGGTTGATAGTCGTGCTGTTCAATTTGATAGGTTGCGATGCTGCGACTCATTCAGACCCCCCTGAGCCCCGTCGCTTATAGTGTAGGTGCGTGGAAATGAAAGAACGGCAGATAATGGTGGTCTGCTGTAGGCCCGGCGCCCATCCCCGTAGATTCCCACAGGAGCTTATCTCCAGTGGCCCTAGCAACGACTGCCCCGGAAAGGAGGAGTAGCATGCCGAACATCTCTCCAATTCTTGATGTCGCGATAGGACTGGTATTCGTGTTCTCATTGCTGAGCCTGATCGCCACATGGCTGCAAGAGTACATTGCGGCGCTCTTCAAACTGCGCTCAAAGCACCTCGCAAACATTATTCAGAACCTGCTCGACCCTTCGATGGAGAAGCTTGCAGGCGTCAAGGAACTGGAGAAGAAATGGGAGGAGGGCATTGGGGACAAGGTCATACCTAAGCTGAAGAGCAATGCGGTGAAAGCGTTTTACGAGCATCCGATCATCAGGGGTCTGTCGGCCCCCAAGAGATTGCCTTCCTACATCCACCCCCGTGATTTTGGCACCGCCTTGTTTGATCTGCTCACGAAAGCCGGGACGGAGGATTCCTCAGCACGGAATGAATTAGAGGCTCTCAAGGCGGGAATTGGAAAGCTCGGAAACGAAACCACGGAGGGTGCGTTGCTTGCGCTGCTGAAGCCCATTGAGGCCATAGAGACGAAGACAGAGAAGCGCATTGCCGCTGCGCGCCACAGCATTGAATTATGGTTTGATGCAACAGCGGATCGAGCCACAGGATGGTACAAGCGTTCGGCTTCCAGGTTAGCGATACTGATCGGCATTGTGCTGGCGGTCGCGTTCAACGCAGATTCAATAGGATTGGCGCAAGCACTATGGGGGGACACAGCGCTCAGGGACTCATTAGTCGCCGCCAGCACGGTCTACGTCGAACAAGGCGAGGACGGTAAAGCGAGCGATGCGCGAGAACAGCTGGATGAATTGGGTCTTCCGATCGGCTGGTCACTTCAGACAGACGATGATGACCCGAAGACCCCGGTCGATCCGCGAGACTTTCCAAGTTCGGCTGGGGGCTGGGTTCTGAAATCCCTCGGGCTTTTGCTTACAGGATTTGCGGTTTCACAGGGATCGCCGTTCTGGTTCGATTTTCTTAATCGGTTTACCAACATGCGAGGGACGGGAAAGAAACCCGAGAGCGATTGAGTCGCTAGAGTTGTATTTTCGATTGTGGGTGCTACAGAGATTCGTTGGCCCTGCAGTCATAGCTCTTGGATGAGCCGAAGGGTTTGGCATCACCCCTTTGGCCAAGGATCTTGGCTGTTAGCGTCTCAGTCAATGGTGTAATCCACGTGTCGAAATGTTTGCTAATGTTTGACCGCACAGATGATTGTGCATGAGATCATTCTGGCGTGGGTATGCGCGCATAAATGAGTACGCCAACCGCCCCAGCCTGACCCGCTCAGGTTGGGGGCTTCTTAATTCACACCAAATCAATTCCCGACCTCTTCATCTCTGAGAATGGAATTGTCGCGGTATTTGGAGATGAGCGTGAACTTGTGACGTATTCGCCGGCGTTTCGGGCCAAATGTTGCTTGTGGGGATCTAGCTGCGGTAAAGGACGAACTGAGATGCCTATGGAGGATTTGGCGCACTGCTGTCCATCTCAGAATTACCTGCTCAGAATTACCTGCATGTTTGGGCGGGAGGTTCTCCGCGTTGGTTTGAAATATTTCGAACCTGACTAAGCTGATTCCCAAGTGTTATGCCGAGGGATTGCCACCGTCCTCCGGCCTTCCATTCTATTGATCGGCTTTTGTCCTCGCCAGGAGAGGAACGTCTCGCACTGTTAAGACCATATTGAGTTAGCTGCCCTATAGTGAGGGAGGGGTTCATCGAAGAACACACGCCTTGCTCGGCGCTATCGGGAAGTGCGATTGGAGCGGGGATCAGGGGGTAGGAGGAGGAGAGAGATGCCCGACGAAGCAGAGGTTGGTCGAGTCAAAGAGCTGCATGTTGAGGCCATCCTGGAGAAGCCGAACGTCATCGGCGTGGGGATGGGCTACAAGGTCACTAGAAACCGCAGGACGAATGAACTGAGTGTAGTCGTTCTGGTGCGCCAGAAGCTCCCGGAAGCCGGCTTAAGGCCTGATGATTTGGTATCCCGGGACCTCGACGGGGTGGCCACCGACGTAATCGAAGTGGGGGACGTACGAGCGCTACAAGCGCGCACAGAGCCAGGCGAAGTGTGGGGTTGATGAGGGACATAGGCAATCTCCTTTGGGTCGGGAGCGTCATACCCCCTGACGGTCACAAACCGGAATATAGGGCGCCGGTATGTTCTATGCAATCGAAATCAGATCCCATAAGCGCCACAACAAAATCGGTATCGCGCCTGCCTGGGTTGTGTAAGTCGCTGTTCTTATTATACTTGTGGAAGCTCAAAATGTCTTTCTGAGGAGCCGCAGGCGAGAAATAATCTAGATTGAATGAATACTCCTGCTCGCTTAGAGTGTATAGTTCTAGCCAAGATGAGTAAAAGCATATCAAAGACCATAGTTACAATGTTGACATTTCTCGTATTGATGCCAGTCGACATTTTGAGCCAGGTCAAAGAGGACTTCGATAGTCTAAGGATTGTCCACAACCTGTCAGATTTGAGCGCAGTTGAAACAGTTAGTATCCATAAAACCAATAAACCCAGGTACTCACGTTTCGACTTGACGACAGGCGAAGAGATTGAAAGAGAAGTCGATCCAGAGTTATTGAAACAACTCAAGGAAAACAACATGTACCTGACGTCGAGGACATTTTTTGATCGGCATGAATCTCTCTTGATGAGTTTGTTCCGTGAGGATGAAATCGGAATGACCAGAAGTGATGATTATTATGGCGGTGAAGCTTTTGCAATGAGCGAAGATCATCTTCACGCGTTGTTCGATGTACGCACAAAGTTCAAGCTGCGCACAAATGAAAGAGACAGAACAAAAACACTATCAAGAACTTATTATTTTGATGTTGCGGAGCAAGAACTCTATCAATTCGACAGTAGCAATGGCATTGGAGACGAGCAACTTTATGGATGTTTCTCGCCGAATGGTGAACTCTTGTTGTACAGCATTGGCGACAAGGTTTCGCTTTTTAATACAATAACTCGCGAGCGCACAATTCTGCCGTATGCAGGACGAGTGATTCCTGTTTCATATGCTACAATCTTTCTCATATATAACTACGATGAACAAATTTACACGGTGGTCAGCTTCGATGGAAAAGTGATATCTACATATCATACTTCCAAAGCGATCTATCCGAGAAGCGCTTATGCTATCAGCGAGAGCGCTTTCATTATAAGTTCGAATATTCAAGTGATGCATGTGAAAAACATGATTCCGTATTCTATCTCTCGGATTGGCATGTATACAATCGACATGATAGAGAAAGTTGAAACACAATTCGGTGCGGCGTTTCTTAACGCGAAAGTGATTTCAGTAGAATACAAGGAATGAATCTCGCCATCTGCGAGCCGCACACAGTCGCCGCGACTATTCGCGGAGTTTACCCCGAGCAAAGCGAAGGACCCAGAATGACATGCGTGGGCGTTTCGGATAAATCGAAGCAGTTGCCCGACCGCGAAACTCCCCTTGTAATCGCCCCAAGTACAGACTATTTTGAGCTTCTGGCAGGGTAGCCAGGTAAAAGGGAATAGTAAAGAGAAGAGGCGAATTTGGCGACGCTGGAGATGACTAAGACAAAGCGAGCGAGTGGAATGTACGCGAAAATTGAATCGTTACTGGGCGATCAGGCCGAATTATTGACCTTTGATTCACCGAAAATCTCCAAAGACCGGCTGATATTGCCCGGCGGAGACTTTATTGACCGTGTCCATAGCGCCAGCGACCGGCCGGTGGCGGCCTTGAAAAGCCTGGCCAGTTTATTTAATCACGGGCGGCTGGCCGGGACCGGGTATGTCTCAATTCTGCCGGTTGACCAGGGGATTGAACACAGCGCGGGGGCCAGTTTTGCTCCGAATCCGGATTATTTTGATCCGGCTAAAATTGTCGAGCTGGCGATTGAGGGCGGCTGTAATGCTGTGGCCTCGACCTTTGGCGTGTTGGGCATGGTGTCACGCAAGTACGCCCACAAAATCCCGTTTATACTCAAGGCCAATCACAGCGAACTTCTGACTTATCCCAACAAAGCCGACCAGATTCAGTTCGCCAATGTGCGCGACGCATTTGACATGGGCGCGGCGGGGGTGGGCGCGACTATATATTTCGGCTCGGAAGAAGCGACACGCCAGATACAAGAAGTCAGCGAGTTGTTTTCGGATGCGCATGATCTGGGGATGTTTACTGTGCTCTGGTGTTATTTGAGAAACCCGGCTTTCAAGGCCGACAAGGACTATCATGTCTCGGCGGATTTGACCGGACAGGCCAATCATCTGGGGGTGACAATCGAGGCCGACATTATCAAGCAAAAGCTGCCGGAAAACAACGGCGGCTATCCGGCGCTGAAATTCGGCAAAACCAGCGACAAGGTATACAGCGAATTGACCTCGGACCATCCAATTGACCTCTGCCGCTATCAGTTGGCCTGCTGCTATATGGGCCGGGCCGGGCTGATTAATTCCGGCGGGGCGAGTGTCGGCAAGGATGATCTGGCGCAGGCGGTGCGGACAGCGGTGATAAACAAACGCGCCGGCGGGACCGGGCTTATTTCAGGACGCAAAGCGTTTCAGAAGCCGATGAAAGACGGCGTGGAACTGCTGAATGCCATTCAGGATGTGTATCTCTGCGACGAAGTGACAGTTGCCTGAGAGTGTCACTGTTTCCGGGCGAGCGTTTGTGTGTGGCCAGCCGTATGATTCGCATACCTTTACTGGCGCCATTAGCAATCGGCACAATCGGCACAATCGGCGCAATCGGCGCTGTCTCCTGCAATATGACATTCGAACGCCAGGCGCCATATTATGGCAGGATCATTTCGGTTGATACAATGTTCTCGCTTGATTCGGTTTATCTCGACACTCAGGTGTTCGATCTGAGTTATGCGAACGCACTGTTGATTTATGACAGGCAATTTGACGGCCTGTTTGATGACACATCGCTGGTTTTTGGAGACGAGTCAGGTGAATTCAGCGGAACACTGCTCTATGATTCACCATTCAATATGCGCGCCAATCGTGTGCGCCGTATTGTGCGGCTGTTAATTCCCGAAGCTGGGATTGACACACATCTCTCGGTCGATCTATATTTCTCAGAACAGGATGATGGCGCCGCCTTTCACCTGAACGACTGGGGAACTCTGCGCGCGTTGGATAGCACGTTCTTACTTCCACAGGCAGAGCAAAAGAATGACAGCGCCGGCGGGCGCTAGCCCTTATTTATTCCAACCATGAACAGACTGCTTGAAAATCTGAATCCGGCGCAGCTCGAGGCGGTCACAACCACCGAAGGGCCGCTGTTGATTGTGGCCGGCGCCGGGTCAGGGAAAACGCGTGCGCTGACAACACGGGTGGCGTATCTGCTTGAGCAGCGGTTGGCGGAGCCGCATGAGATTATTGCGGTAACATTTACCAACAAGGCCGCGCGCGAAATGCGCGAGCGCGTGCGTTCAATGCTGGGCGTTGACCTCAACACCCTGACGATTTCCACTTTTCATTCATTTTGTGCGCGCTTGCTGCGAATAGAAGCAGAGGCAATCGGCTATCCCAGGAACTTTGTGATCTATGATAGTGACGATTCAAAACAGTTGATGAAACGCTGTGTGCTTGAGCTGGGGTTGTCCGGCAATCAATTCGGCGCCCCAGCGCTGTGCCGCAAGGTGTCGAATATCAAAAATACCCTGCAGAGCGCCGAGGAATATGCCGCAAAAGCCGACGGATATTTCGACACGCGTACGGCGCAAGCGTTCACGCTGTATGAGCGCCGACTGAAAGGCGCGGCCGCATTGGATTTTGATGATTTGATTCTCAAGTCGGTGCGCATGCTGGAGGAAAACGGACCGATACGCAAAAAGTATCAGCGGCGTTTCAAGTATGTCATGGTTGATGAGTATCAGGACACGAACCACTCACAATACCGCCTGCTCAAAGCGCTGACCGGGCCGCTTAATAATATCTGCGTGGTGGGTGATGAGGACCAGTCAATTTACGGCTGGCGCGGGGCCGATATTCGTAACATCCGTGATTTTGAAAAAGACTTCCCCGGCGGAAAAATTGTGACACTGGACCAGAACTACCGCTCGACACAAACAATTCTGGACGCCGCCGGATCTGTGATCGCCAATAACAGCGGGCGGAAAGATAAACATCTCAAAGCCAGCGCTCCCGGAGGTGAACAGATCAGGCTGCTGTTGACAGACACTGCCGAACATGAAGCCGAGAGTGTGGTGGGGATCATTGACCGCCTGCGCGCTTCTATTTCACTGAAAGAAATTGTCACCCTTTATCGCACGAGCGCGCAATCACGCTCTTTTGAAAACGCACTGATTAAACATAAAATACCGTATCACATAGTCGGGGGCGCAAGTTTTTATCAGCTCAAAGAAATCAAAGACCTGATTGCATATTTGAAATTAATCGACAATGTGCGGGATGATGTTTCATTTGAACGGGCGATTAAATTCCCCAAGCGGGGCTTTGGTGATTCATCACTGGAAAAACTCAAAGCGCTCGCCGCTGAGTCAGACCGGCCGCTGTTTGCCGCTGCTGAAGACGGTGAAGCGCTGCGGCCAATCGGCCCGCGCCCCGCAAAAATAGCCGCCGGTTTTGTCTCGATGATCAATGAGTTTCGCCTGAGAGCCGGTACACTGACTGCGCACACAAGCGAAGAAAACTCACATCACGCGCCGGTGGATATTTTGATTCAGGAATTAGTCGAGCAGGCGGGTTTTGAAAAAGAAATTGCGAAAGACCCCGAGGGAGAAATCAAAGCCCAGGCGCGGATGGATAATGTGGACGAATTTGTGGCAGCGGCGATTGAATTTGCAAAAAACGAAGCTGATCCATCGCTGACACTCTTTTTGCAGGAAATATCACTGTACACCAGCGTTGACACATACCGTGAGATTGATGAAAAAGTCACGATGATGACAATCCACGCCGCCAAAGGGCTGGAGTTTGACGCTGTGTTTATTGTCGGGCTTGAGGAAGGATTGTTTCCCCTGGTCAAGGCAATGGACGATCCGCATGAAATGGAAGAGGAGCGGCGCTTATTTTATGTCGCAGCCACGCGCGCCAGGCGCCTGCTGACACTCTCAGCGGCGCAAAACCGTTTTCGCTATGGCGCATCGGAGTCCGCGCAGTCGCGCTTTATCAGCGAGATTACACCGGAGCTTATTGACAAAGATGACCGGCGCAGTTATGTCCGAAGTAATTACGGGCGAACGTCACTACGCCCCGGCGGCAGATGGAACAAATCTGGCGCTGTAGAAGAGAAAAGTTCCGGTGTTGTCTATGAATACGAAGAGGAAGAAGTAATGCAGAGCGGCAGAATAGTGCAACATCGGGTGTTCGGGCGCGGCAAAGTGCTGTCAGTTGACGGCCGTGGCGAGGCAATGAAGATTAACGTGCAGTTCACCGGTATCGGCAAGAAGACATTGATAGCCAAGTACGCGAAGTTGAAGGTAGTCGGATAAAAAAACGGGAGGGCGTCTAGCCCCCCCGCATATACTAGATTGACATGCTGTTACGAGTTACGGGCCTGAACTTGCTCCAAAGAAAAACGACACGCCTCCCCGAAGGGAGATGTAAGAACTCGAAGAACCTGAAGTGGAGATATTAATTATGTCTGCCTCGACGAATCCACCGATATTTCCCTCACCTTTGAACAAGTAACCGACGCCCCCGCCAAACGCTAATTTGGATTCAGAGAAGGCGAGGCTGGCCGCACCAGCAGAAAATTTTAGCTCCAATTTAGCGGCGCCCAACATCCCTTTTACATAAGGTGAAGAGTTGGGTTGATTTCCGAGGAGCGCCCTGACATCGACAACATACTCCAGTGACGTGAGGTCAATGTCGATACCGGGTAAGAGAGCTGTAAGGTCGTCGTCAATACCAAACGAGTTGTAATTGATTGCGACACCAACGGAAACCTTTTCGGTAAAGTTATATCCGAACCGGCCACCCACTACAAACCCGGTGTTGCCACCATCATCTAAGTCGCCCACCGGCTGCGAGATACCAACAGTTGGTGAGAATTCAAACTGCCCCTTCTGCACACCTGCGAATGCCGGAACTGTTCCCAACAACAGAAACAGAGAAACGGTTAACACTTTCTTCATGTCTTACTCCTTGGAGTTAAGGGTTTGAAAATACGCAGTTTTCCAGAGAGAAAGGTATTGTGGCGTTTTTCATGAGTCAATGCTTTCGGGAACTTTTGAGACAGTTTTCAATGTTCACTTCATCTTAGCCATATTCGAGAAGTCAACAGTCCACCGCGACGCAAATAGAAAATGAGATGGCGCATAAGTATATGTCCAGGTGTGAGTTAGCTGATAGCTGGTTGTTCATACGGCTGGTGTCCAGATTGCAGTCGCCATTTCTTGAGAACTGTTGTATAATTGATTTATGCTGGTTAGACAGAACTTAATCAGGAGAACCGCCAACGACATGAACGCCTTTTCCCGGAATATTCATAAAATCAGCCTGATGTTTTTGCTTTTTGTATTCGGCGGCGGCGTTGCAGATTCTTTCGGGCAGAATGTCGGCGAAGGCGACAGCACGATAGTGTTCGGTGAACCGTACCAGCCGATTGTGAAGACTCCTGATTCGCTGGTCATGTTAACCAAAGACCAGTTGTTTTACCGGCCGGATGTAAACTGGGGATTTCGCATAAATCTGAGCGGCTTCATTGACCTGTCAAAAGTTGGCATGACTCGGAGCCGGGTCGGCTTTGGCGTGCGCGAAGATTCAGTGGGGATGACACTGTCTCAGATGTTCATTACCAGGGTTTCAAGAAGAGATGAAGGGACTTCAAAGAGCTACTTCGCCGACAGGCATTATTCTGAAATTGTGGATGATACATCAGTTATTACCAGCACAGTCAGGCGTGACACGATCGGGATTTTTCTGATAATTGAATACGACAAAAACGAGGTCTGGCCGCAAAAAGACCGGGAGAACCCGGGAATGTCATTCGATTCGTCTCTGGTCAGACGGCATTTCAGCGCGATCACAACCTATGGAGCATGCTGGATACATGTGCATCTTTCAAAGACTGATTCCCGCGGCCGCGATTCAACTTTGTTCGTGGATATCTTGAATACTTTCGAATTGATTGACCCGCTGCCGATAGCGCCGAGAGACAGATAGACAGGAAAGGGAAGCGTACCGATATGTATTTCTTATACAGGCATAAATCACTCTGCATTGCGCTGTGTTTATTAAGCCTGGTCATCACCGCCCATTCGCCGGCCCAGGACAGCGGCAGTGACGTTCTGGTGATCAAATATACTGACGGGCAGATATTCAGCGTTACGGGCGAAGATTTTAAAGTCAGGATCGACATCAACGGCTTCCAACAAACGTATGACGGTCCGCCGAGTGATGAAATTATTTTTACCGCCGGGCATGGCGACAGGCGAATGATCGCTCAGGTGACGTTCGACACGCTGTATACAGACCTTGAGTGCACAGCCGGAGAATATCACAAGCTCTGGTGGTATTTTTATTCAAAGGACACGACCGCGCAAATCGGCGCCAGGCGGGAATGGACTGAGGGCGGCCGCCACTGGTCAACTTTCACGATTCTCTCCACTTATGGGTTTGAAGTCAATGAAAAGCACTATGACATGTTTGAACTGACAGACACCCATTCATTTCATGTTTCAATTAAACGGCCGCTATACCTTGAGGGTGATTCGACGCTGATGCTTTCAATCCTCGAATCGTTTGAAGTTGTTCTGCCCGAAGACTCCGCAGGCAGTCCAGACGGCGGCGGCGGCGCTGGCGGCGCTGGCAAAACAGAAAAAACCGGCGAATGAGCGTTTGACTTAACCGTCTGACAGGCAGTATCATGCTCTGTCCCGCAAATGGTATTGGGGCAATGTATTTTGGGGCAATGTGTTTTTGGGGACGCTGTACTGCGTAAGTTCGCAGGGTATTATTGGAATCAACTCTTGAGGGATACAAGCAGTGAAAATTATTCGTAACAATCAAAAAATCGAGATTCACACACATTTACCGGCGCTGCCGTTGCGTGATATTGTTATCTTTCCCTACACCATTTATCCTCTTTTAATCGGACGGCAGTTTACGATCAATGCGCTGCAGGCGGCAATGATGCAGGACAAACAGGTTTTCTTGAGCGCGCAATTGCGTCCTGAAGATGAACGTCCTGAGATTGATGGTCTGTACACCACCGGTGTGGTTGCCCGTGTGCTGCAGGTGATGAAATTACCGAACGGCGCGCTGAAAGCGCTTGTTGAAGGCCTGACACGCGCACGTGTCAAGAAATTTGATAAGAAAACGCCGTACTTTATGGCGCAGGTGGAGCCGCTTCAATCGGCGCTGGTTGAAACGCGTGAACTTGAAGCGCTCTCCCGCTCAGTGGCAGACGGATTCGCCGAGTATGTGCGGCTGAACAGGCGCATCCCCGAAGAGGTTGTTGCAACAGTCACCGGTGTTGAGGACGCGGACCATCTGGCTGATACAATTTCCGCCCAGTTGCTGGTTAAGCTGGAAACCAAGCAGCGCCTGCTGGAAACTGTGGATATTAGCGCCCGTCTGGGCATGCTGGCCGAGACACTGAGTTCGGAAATTGAAATACTCAAGCTTGAAAAGAAAATCGACAGTTCTGTGCGCGACTCGCTCTCGCAGGGCCAGCGCGAGCATTACCTCCAGCAACAACTCAAGGCAATACGCGAAGAACTCGGCCAGGCTGAAGATACAATCGGCGACGCTGACGAGCTTTTTGAAAAACTCGAAGAACTCAAGGCGCCGAAGCATGTTAAAGAACGCGCCGAGGAAGAAATTCGAAAACTCGTGCGCATGCATCCATATTCGGCCGAATCTGCGGTTGCGCGCGGGTATTTGGACTGGGTGTTCGCTCTCCCGTGGGAGGTTGAAACCGAGGACCGTGAAGATTTCGCCGAAGTGGAAAGGCTGTTGGATGCTGATCATCACGGCCTGGAAAAACCCAAGCGGCGGATTTTGGAACATCTGGCCGTGTTAAAGATTTCAAACAAAGTGCGCGGTCCGATTCTGTGTTTTGTCGGTCCGCCGGGTGTCGGCAAGACTTCCCTGGGCAAATCTATTGCCGGGGCGCTGGACCGCAAGTTCGTGCGCGCCTCGCTCGGAGGTATTCACGACGAAGCCGAGATTCGCGGACATCGGCGAACATACATCGGTTCACTGCCAGGCAGAATTATTCAGGGATTGAAAAAAGCGGGTTCACGCAATCCTGTTTTTCTGCTGGATGAAATAGACAAAGTCGGCGCTGATTTTCGCGGTGATCCCTCATCGGCGTTGCTTGAAGCGCTCGATCCGGAGCAAAACTCAACATTTTCTGACAATTACCTGGAATTAGACTTTGATCTGTCGCACACACTGTTTATCACAACAGCCAATTCAGTGGCCGGTATACCGCATCCGCTGCTGGACCGAATGGAAGTGATTCAGCTACATGGCTATGCCGAATCAGAAAAAATGAACATCGCGCGCAAGTATTTGATGCCCAAACTTGTACGCGAGATGGGACTTTCCGATGTTGAAATAAACATTCCTGACGAGGCGCTTCTGTATTTGATTCGACATTACACACATGAATCCGGTGTGCGTGAATCAGAGCGCAAATTAAACACACTCTTGCGCCAGGTGGCGGCTAAACTTGCCAGACGAAAGTCAAAGGCGAAACCGAAGCCGTTTAGTTTTGGAGTAACGGATGTTTGCAAGATACT
>JADFNA010000309.1 GCA_022563625.1 Candidatus Zixiibacteriota bacterium | reverse complement strand
CAGCTTCTGCCCCGGGGCGCGGCGCAAAACACCCAGCAAACGATCAGTCAGCCTGTTGCCGGAAGTTTTGTCGTCGACGCCTGAGGCGCTGTCGTCAGCGCCCGAGGCGCTTTCGGAGCCGCCCAGTTGAAACGGTTCGCGGCCAATCAAACCGGTGTTGAATGAACGATAGATATACTCTTCATTATAGATGACGCCCTGACGCAAATCACGCGGGCGGGTTGTTTCCCGAATCAAACGTAGATTCAACCAGGCGGCCAATTCATCATCGGAACCCGAGGAAGCCAGGCTCCCCGAGGCGGCGCTCAAGGCAACCAGACGGGGAGCGGACCCGGCGCGCGCGGCGAAACCGCGCATTTTGATCAGCAGACTCTCCAACACCCGTCCGCGCCCAGGGTCCGAGACCAACTGCAATTCGTCAATCACGACAACATTGAATGTCGCCAGCATGTCGATATTGGCTAACAGCAGGCGGTTGAATTTTTCATAGACACAAACGGCGATGTCGAACCTGCCTGATTCAAGCAGGCTGTCGCTGCCGGGGTGATCGGCGGTGGCGATGACCGCCCGCAATTTCAGTTTTTTGCAAATCGGCTCGAGCGCGGCGAATTTTTCTTCGGCGATTGATTTGAGCGGAACCACAAAAGCTCCCTTGCGGCGCTCAATCAGTGAGCGGGCCAGGGCCAGCTCGCCGCAAAACGACTTGCCCGAGGATGTCGGCCCGGCGATCAGCGTGTCACGCCGGTCAGACAACAGCCCGCCCAAAACTGCGGCGCTTTGCAAAGGCAAAAGCAAGTCTCCCTGCCGCTCGCGCCAAGCCGCCAGAAGCGGCCCGGGGATGCCATAGCGTTTTAGATCATCCAGTTGCATAATAGTTTCTTTCTCAGCCGATAATCCTTCTTTGAAGCCGGGGGCCCCTGGCGCCTTGGGTTTCTCATTCGCTTGCGCTCATTCGGAACCCGAGCTACAGGTTGTTCGACAAGCCCTTTTCAATGAGCGGACTCTCACCTACCACCGGCGCACGGGTGGATTGATATTTTAGCGGCCTCAGCCGCCATTGATACGCGCACACAGGGCGCAGATCAGGCAGCCGCCCGACGGAATCAGCGGCCCCCCACAGTCCGGGCAGCCGGGCTGTCCGGCTGATGCGGGTATGGTCTGTGAATGATCCGAAGACATTGAAAAGCGCCTGGCGCAGCCTCTTAAATTGACAGCCAGAGCGCGATCGTGTGCGGATAACCGGACGATGATCGGAGATCCATCCGCCGCGAACCGCTCTCTTGACTGGAAGCACAATACTGCACAAATGAGCAGTTGTCAAGCCGGAAGGGAATTATTTGGAGAAATTATTTATTTGAAGGAATTATGCGGGAAAATGCAAAAAGAAAACCCGCACAACTCGAAATCGTGCGGGTTAAGTAATTGACTGCAGGTCAGATACGCTCAGCGTGTAAGTATAAAATCAAACGTGAACACGACCCAGATGGCGATTGGCAGGCCGTTTTGAATGGCCGGTGTAAACTTGCATTTCCAGGCAGCGGCCACTGACGCCTCTTCAAAGCCGGCGTTAGCGCCGGAGGCCTTTGCGATCATCACATCTCTAACGGTCCCCGTTTTATCGACCAGAATCTTGACAGTCACTTTACCCTCCAATCCCGCAGCACGCGCGAGATTCGGGTAAGTGGGTTCCTCCTGATAAACAAATGCGGGTTCGATCTCGCGTGAGATGTATTCGTCGTGAGAAGGCATAAAATCTTGGATATCAACCACGACATCACCATCACTGCCAAAATCCAGATCAGAGACATTGATTTGCGCCAGTTCTTCTTTGGTGGCCAGGACGACTTCCTCTTCCATTAGTTCATCATCAGCCACCGGCTTTGGTATGCCGACATTCGGCTGGGCCAGTTTTGGCACGGTGATTTCGATTTGCGGCGGTTTTTGGACTATTGATGGCGGCGGGCCGAGGTCCATGATTGATTGAATCACGACTACAGGAATATTCTCGAAATCTTCTGCCGTCAATGTCTTATAAGTCCACAGACCGGCCCAGATAATACCAACCCCGGCCGCCGTGGCCAGAGTTGAGACCAGCATGTTCCACTGATACCAGCGCTTGAGTTCGAAAGCCCCATAGGGCATATGCGCTGAAAATGTTGGTTTGAGTCCCATTATCTTGCTACACCAGATTATATCCCGAGCGCTTTATCGCGGGCGGCTTCGATAATCCGGCCATCGCGGTTTTGCCATTTGCCCATAGCATATCGATAAGAAAACTTGCCGTCGGCTTTTGTCAGTTCTTTCGTCTCTTTACCAAGTTTCTGCGCGGTCTGGGCGTTCCATGAGCGCTCCAGCAGGTCGATATCATCCAGCAGTTCAACCATAGTTGAAAAACGCGCGTCGCGGTGAATGAGAATCAAGGTGCTGAGAAAGCTGTTGGCGCGGTTTTTCTCGGCCATCAGCCTCACCAGCGCGTCCGAATCAATCACATATCCCAGTGAATCATCCGCATTCGGATCACCCGGCAGCATACTCGGCAATGAGTCCGGATTCGCAATGCCGATAAGCCAGAAAACCGCATTGTCTTCAGCTACCCAGAGGGTCAGCAGGTTTGAGGCTTTGACTTCGATTTCAGTCTCGGCTTCCTCGGGGTCCGGCAGGTTGATTTCCATGGCCTGCGGCTGTGAAAACACTGTCGAAACCATATAGAAGATCAAAAGGAGAAACGCAATATCCACCATGGGCGTCATATCAATATGAATTGACAGGCGCCTTTTGGGCCTGCGCAGCCCCTTTTTGCCCCCCCGCTGGGGTTTTTCGGCAACATCACCAGACATTGGTCCGCTACTCCTCTTCTATCTTCATATCAGTCACCACTTGAAACTTGGTCAGGTTGTTCTTTTGCATTTGTTCCATAACGTCCTGCATCACGCCATAAGCGGCCGCCTCGTCAGCTTTGATAACCACCAGGGCGCGAAAATTTTTGGCCCGGGCCTGGTTGATATAAAAGGCCACATGCGATGCGTCCGTTTCGGCGTAGCGGCGCACCATGCTGGTCATTTCCACGCCATCCACTGTCACAAGTTGTGCACCAAAATCATCACCATAAATAAATTCCGAACCGGAAATCGGAGTTGCAGAACTATGCGTGTCTCTACCACCAAGTCCATTCACAAAATATGTTAAACTACCAATGAATAGTCTTTCATATTTATGGGCATGTCCGGCAAGAACAACATGAGCGCCCCATCCAATAAAATCCCATTGCATATAAGAATTACTACCATGCCCACCAGAACTATATTCTGTACTGTAAGCAGGGTGATGAAAATAAACAACTCTCCAATGATTATG
>JADFNA010000012.1 GCA_022563625.1 Candidatus Zixiibacteriota bacterium | reverse complement strand
CCCATCAACTTCGAGCGCGAGCAAGACGTTGCCGCCCCGGTTTTCTCTGAACAGCTTTTCCAGATCGGCCAGATCCACCGACACGTTTTGCGGCTCGCGTTCGGGTCCATAAAGTGAAGCCGGAACACGCCCGCCCCTCCTGAGAGCGCGAGCGAAATTCTTGCCTTTGCCGTCGCGTTTTGCGACAGCCAGAGCGGATTCTTTCATGAGTTCTATTTTCCTTTTCTTCTTCTATGCGGGTCTATTCACTGCGATGTTTATTATTTCTCAAAATCCTCAGGCGCATTTCATGTGCGATAAATCATATGGCTATTCGTCAAAGAGTGATGAGACAGAGCGCTCTTCGGAAATACGCCGGATAGCTTCTCCCAAAAGCCCGGCGCAGGAGACGACCATATATTTTTCCGATAGCCGGCGGTTGTCATTTGAAATTGAATCAGTGATAACGAGTTTCTTGATCGGTGATTTCTCGATTCGCTCGAGGGCCTTGCCCGAGAGTACCGCGTGTGTGCACACCGCGTAAATTTCCGCGGCGCCTTTGTCGGCCATCGCCTCTGCCGCCTGGACCAGGGTCCCGGCGGTGTCAACCATGTCATCGCGAATAATCACATTGCGCCCCTTCACTCTCCCGATAATGGTCATCACTTCGGATTCATTCGGCTTCGGCCGCCGCTTGTCAACAATTGCCAGTTCGGCGTCGAACGATTCCGCCATCGCGCGCACCAACTTGATTGAACCGATATCCGGAGTCACTACCACCGGGTCGTCGATATTCATTTCCCGCACGGCGCGGTTTAGTATCGGGCTGGAATACAGGTGGTCATGCGGTATATCAAAAAACCCCTGAATCTGCGCGGCGTGCAAGTCCATCGTGATCACTCGATCAGCGCCGGCGGTGGTAATCAGATTGGCCATCAGCTTGGCGGCAATCGCCACCCGTGGACGGTCTTTTCTGTCCTGGCGGGCATAGCCGTAATACGGAATCACGGCAGTAATACGCCCGGCCGAGGCGCGCCGGGACGCATCAATCAACATCAGCAGTTCTATCAAGTGTTCAGCCGGAGCATACGTCGGCTGGATAATGAACAGGTCCGCGCCACGCACGTTTGCGTCAATCTGCACAAACACTTCACCGTCAGAAAAGCGCTTTACCTCGCATTCGCACAAACCCACCCCGAGAAACCTCGCAATATTTTCAGCCAGCGCCGGGTGTGCGTTACCCGTTATAAGCTTCAGAGTGACAGCAGAGTCATCACGCTGGGCTATTATCAGTGAGGCGCTTCTGGCGGTAATTTTATTCATATTCGGCAGGGTTGTTGAAGCAGGGGTATCAGGCAATTGCTAATTGGACGTCTGTGGAAAAATAATGACAATGCCATTGGCTGGGGCGCCAGGATTCGAACCTGGGATACGAGGACCAAAACCTCGGGTCTTGCCGCTTGACGACGCCCCAGTGTTCTGTTGTTGTTCTGACTAATATGTTAAACCGCGCCCCGCCCGCTAACTTTTCCTGAAAGTCTTACCGTACTTGAATTAAGAAAGGCGCTGCAAAAAAAGTTCAGCGCTACATCTCGGTTGAATCTGTTGTCTCTGTTTTATCTGATGTTTCGCGGCCAGTTTGTGTAGCGCTCTCTTTCGTCCTGCCGGAGCTTGATTTCAGCATTTCTTCATAGGCGCAGAGGACTTTGTCCTCAACCATCTTTCGCGTTTCGCTGTTGACCGGATGGGCGATATCCTGATGCGACCCATCTGGTCTCTTGCGCGACGGCATAGATACGAAATAGCCGTTTGTCCCTGCGATAATTTTCAATCCGCGAATGACAATCTGGTTGTCGAGGGTGATATTGGCAAATCCCCTCAGCTTCTCTTCGTTGCGTAGCGTCACCCGGACCTCGGTAATCTCCATAATGACCTCCACTTGTCATTTTCAAGGAGACGAGTCGGCCGGAAGGGAAATCGGCCGGGCGCTGTGCGCCAACCAACCTTCCCGCAAGACTGCCTGTAGCCGTTCATGAGGAACGGCGCTGTCAAAAATCCCAAAAACCGCCGAACCCGAGCCACTCAGGCGGGTCAGCCTGGAGCCGAGAGAGCGGAATTGTTTCCTGATCAGGCCAAGGGACTCCGCAACACCCTCTGCGCTATTTTGTAAATCATTGACTTCAAGGAACTTATCCTCAAAATCGTTGCCGCTGCCAAGCAGCGCCGGTAGCAGATCAGAGATCGTACCGGAACCATAAAAGGTACTGGCGCCCTCAAATAATGTCAAGCCTGTATCCTCGTCTCGCTCAGCCGATTGTGGGCGATTCAGGATTCGGTAGGCCTCAGTTGTTGAGACCCGCTCTGGCGGGGTTATCAAAGCCAGATGATAATCAAGGGGAAGCTCAATTTCTTCGATTATCTCTCCCCGACCTGACACCAACGCCGAACCCGAAGAAAAGAAAAACGGCACATCCGAGCCGAGCGCCGCGCCCAGCTTGGTCAACATAGCGCGGTCGAATTCGAGATTGAAGAGGCGGTTCATACCAATCAGCGTGGCGGCGGCATCCGATGATCCTCCCCCTAGCCCGGCGCCAACTGGGATGTTCTTGATCAGATCGACCTTAACTGACGGTATGTCGGGATAATTCTCGCGGATCAATGCAACAGCAAGAAAGGTCAAATTGTCTTTGTAGTTAGTGGGTACGCGTTCGGATTACGGGCCATCAATGAAGAAAAACTCTTCAACTGAACCTGGCTCTGTGATAGATATCGTTATTTCATCATACAGTGATATTGCTTGCATCAAAGAACGGATCTCATGAAATCCATCAGCCCGCCTGTTTCCAACACGCAGCGCCAGGTTAATTTTCGCGGGGGCTTTGAGGGTTATTCTAGTCATAGGCTTTTGCTTGAATCCCGGGGAGTATCTCTGTATGCTCTAGCCTACAAAAGGTGTTTTCCGTGACCCAGAACAAACTACCGCATAGCTACCAATACTTCCAGCGCCTGCAAAAGGAATATGCCACCGGAAAGGCAACCGAACATTCCTATCGCCCCGCGCTCAAGGAACTCATCGAATCACTCATACGCGGTGTTCACGCCCAGAACGAGCCACAGCGCGAGAAAGCAGGCGCTCCGGATTTCATTATCACAAAATCGAACATCCCGCTGGGCTACATTGAGGCCAAAGACATTGGTGTGTCACTCGACGTGGCTGAGAAATCTGAGCAATTGGTGAGATACCTGAGAGGACTCAGCGGACGGCGTAATTTGATACTCACGGATTATCTCGAATTTCGATGGTTCGTGAACGGTGAAATATATGCCGGGGCCAGGATAGGGTCGCAAAAATCAAAGTCCAAACTTAAATTTGATGAAGAATCAGCAACCGACCTGCTTGCTCTGCTTGATGGGTTCCTGACAGAAGAAGTTTCAACAGTCGGAACTTCGAAAGAACTGGCCGAAAGAATGGCGGCGTCAGCCAGAATCATATACAATTCAATATTGAGCGCCTTACAACATGAGGACAAGGGGGGATCACTCCATGAGCAATTGCAGGGTTTCCGGGAAGTCCTGATTCATGATTTGGACGGTGGAAAGTTTGCGGACATGTACGCGCAGACGATCTGCTATGGATTATTCGCGGCGCGTGTTAACCATGACGGAAAAGATAGATTCACGCGCAAGACAGCCGCCTTTTCTATCCCGAAGACCAACCCCTTCCTGGCCAGGATGTATGTCTATATCGCCGGGCCCCAGCTTGATGACAGAGTCACCTGGGCCGTAGATGATCTGGCCGAATTGCTCGAACGCTCAGACATGTCAGCGATTCTGGCCGACTTCGGCAAGCGCACCATGCGCGTAGACCCGGTCATTCACTTCTATGAGACATTCCTGACGGCATACGACCCGACTCTGCGGTCAAAACGCGGAGTGTATTACACGCCCGAACCGGTGGTCTCGTTCATTGTGCGCAGTGTCGATCACATTCTCAAAACAGACTTCGGCCTCAAAGATGGCCTGGCAGACAAATCCACTATTCCGATTTACAAGACAACCAAGAACAAAAAAGGCGTTGAGAAAAGAGTCAAATCCGGTGAGACACATAAGGTGCTTGTTCTCGATCCGGCCTGCGGCACAGGCACATTTTTAAGCCAGGTGACGCAACTAATTTATGAATATGAGGTGTCGGCAAAGCGCAGAGGCTCGTGGTCATCATACGTTCAACATCATCTTTTGCCCCGCTTATTTGGATTCGAATTACTGATGGCCCCGTATTCTGTGGCTCATATGAAACTGGGAATGCAGTTGGCAGAGACGGGATATGATTTCAAGAGTAATGAGCGTTTGGGAATATATCTAACAAACACTCTTGAGGAGGCCGAAAAAATTATTCGTCACATGCCTCTCGTTGGCTGGCTAACCGATGAGGCAAGGGAAGCCAATTCGGTGAAACTCGAAGCGCCTGTAATGGTTCTTCTCGGCAATCCACCGTATTCCGGCCATTCTGTAAACAAGGGAGAGTGGATACACAGACTCCTGCATGGTGAAGACGTCATGCAAGGTGTGGCCACAGAAAATTACTTTGAAGTCGACGGCAAACCACTGGGCGAAAAGAATCCGAAATGGCTCAATGATGACTACGTAAAATTCATCCGATTTGCGCAGTGGCGTATTGAACAGACCGGATACGGCATTCTGGCGTTTATCACAAATCACGGATATTTGGACAATCCGACTTTTCGCGGAATGCGCCAGTCATTGATGAACACTTTTGATGACATATACATTCTCGATCTGCATGGAAACGCCAAGAAAAAAGAAAAAGCGCCCGACGGAGGAATCGACAAGAATGTCTTTGACATTCAGCAAGGAGTCGCTATAGGAATATTTGTCAAGAAACCTTCTCCGTCGGAAACAACAAAAGTATTCCACGCAGATTTGTGGGGTGAGCGGGGCGCCGCCAATGGAGAATCCTCTGGCAAGTATGGCTGGCTGGCGGAGAATGATTTGACTTGTGATTGGGATGAACTAAGTCCAACAACGCCGCAGTATTTGTTCGTGCCGAGGAATAGCGAGTTAGCGGAGGAATACGAGGCGGGCGCCAGTGTTTCTAAAGTTTTTCCTGTTAACTCTGTTGGAATTGTTACCGCTCGAGACTCACTTACAATTCGCTGGACAAATGAAGAAATGCAACGAGTAGTGAGAGATTTTGTATCTCTTGAGATAGAGGAGGCAAGAGCAAAATACAAGCTGGGTGATGATGCGCGTGATTGGAAAGTTACGATGGCGCAAGATGACGTTAGACAAACAAAAGCTCACAGCGGAGGGTTCGTTGGAATACTCTACAGGCCGTTTGATACACGCTTCACATATTATACAGGTAATTCGCGTGGGTTCCAGTGCATGCCACGCCCGGAAGTCATGCGCCACATGCTGGCTGGAGAAAATCTAGCTATCAGCACAACTAGATCAATTGAAATAGGCAGAGGTTGGGAGCATGTCTTCTGTTCAAAGGAAATCATCCAACATCATACTGTTTCCTTGAAAGAAGTGAACTACCTCTTCCCACTCTATCTCTACCCCGATTCACGCTCCGGTGACTTTTTTGAAGGACATGAATCCGGCAAGCGCAAGCCAAATCTCTCAGATGAGTTTATCAAAGAGTTTTCAGATAAACTCAAATTGAAATTCATTTCGGATGGCACAGGCGATCTCAAGAGCACATTTGGCCCTGAAGATATTTTTCATTACATGTACGCAGTATTTCACAGTCCAACTTACCGCAAGCGCTACGCTGAGTTTCTCAAGAGTGACTTCCCTCGCCTGCCTCTTACCGATCAGCGGAAACTATTCAGCGAACTCTGCGCCATCGGCGCTCCGCTGGTCAAAGCTCATCTGATGGAAGCTGAATTGAAAACTTTCACATCATTCAATATCCCCGGCGACGGAATAGTAGAAAAAGTCCGCTACACAGAACCATCAAAAGAAAGCCCGCACGGAAGGGTCTGGATAAATGCAGCGCAGTATTTCGAAAATGTCCCGCCCGGAGTCTGGGAGTTCCATGTCGGCGGGTATCAGGTCTGCCAAAAATGGCTGAAAGACCGAAAGGGCAGGGCGCTATCGTCCGACGATGTCACTCACTATCAATACATTGTCGCGGCCCTGGCTGAAACAATTCGTTTGATGGAAAAGATTGATACTGTTATTGACAAACGCGGCGGTTGGCCTATCAGGTAAAGCCGCAGTTGCGCTTCGCCTCGGGCGGGGCAAGCCCCGCACCCTACACCCGGATTGTGAATAGCGCCATAAACAAGAAAAGGGGCGCGGAAATCCGCGCCCCTCAATAATTAGCGAACTGATTGGCATTCATCTGCAACTGTATCAACAGCGCCAGAGGAATGTCAGGTCACAGGGTGACCTACATCATGCCGCCCATGCCTCCCATACCCATGTCACCCATACCGCCGCCCCCGCCGCCGTCTTTTTTCTCCGGGGCGTCACAGACAACCGCCTCGGTGGTCAGCAGCAGACCGGCGATTGACGCGGCGTTTTCCAGCGCCGTGCGCGTGACCTTGGTCGGGTCGATAACACCGGCCTTGACCAGGTCTTCGTACTTGTCAGTGCGCGCATTGTAACCAAAGGCGCCGTTTTCACTCTGCACCCTGTTTACCACAATCGACCCTTCCAGTCCGGCGTTGATGGTGATCTGCCGAATCGGCTCTTCGAGCGCTTTCTTCACAATGTTTGAGCCAATTTTCTCGTCGCCTTCAAGATCCAGAGTGTCGAGAACTTTAGCGCAGCGCAAGAACGCCACACCGCCGCCGGGCACGATGCCCTCTTGGACAGCAGCGCGCGTGGAGTGAAGCGCATCCTCAACGCGGGCTTTCTTCTCTTTCATCTCAGTTTCAGTCGCCGCGCCGACTTCAATAACCGCCACACCGCCGGCCAGCTTGGCCAGGCGCTCTTGCAGTTTTTCTTTATCATAGTCAGAAGTCGTGTCGTCGATCTGCTTTTTAAGCTGGCCGATACGCGCCTGAATTTCCTTCTTGTCGCCGCCGCCTTCAACGATTGTCGTGTTGTCCTTGTCGATGGTGACTTTCTTGGCCTTGCCGAGGTCTTCGACAGCAGCGTTCTCAAGTTTGAAACCGAGTTCCTCGGAGATCACCTTGCCGCCGGTCAGTGTTGCGATATCTTCGAGCATTGCTTTCCTGCGGTCACCAAATCCCGGGGCTTTGACCGCCGCGACTTTGAGCGTGCCGCGCAGTTTGTTGACCACCAGAGTGGCCAGCGCTTCGCCTTCAACATCCTCGGCGACAATCACAAATGGACGACCCAGTTGCGCGACCTTTTCGAGCACCGGCAGCAGGTCTTTCATCGAAGAAATTTTCTTGTCGTGAATCAGAATCAATGCGTCTTCCATCGAAGCTTCCATTGAATCCGGATCAGTCACGAAATACGGTGACAGATAACCGCGGTCAAACTGCATACCCTCGACAACTTCAAGTGTCGTCTCGGTGCCCTTGGCCTCTTCAACAGTGATCACGCCGTCTTTGCCAACTTTTTCCATTGCTTCGGCAATCAACTCGCCGATAACTTCGTCGTTATTGGCGGAAATCGAGCCGACCTGGGAAATCTCCGTCTTACCGGCGACCGGGGTCGACATTTTCTTGAGCTCCTTAATGATCGCCACCACGGCTTTGTCTATGCCGCGCTTGAGGAACATCGGGTTGGCGCCTGCTGTGACATTCTTGATGCCTTCGCGGTAAATGGCCTGCGCGAGTATTGTGGCGGTTGTGGTGCCGTCGCCGGCGACATCGGATGTCTTCGATGCGACTTCCTTGACCATCTGGGCGCCGAGGTTTTCAAACCTGTCTTCCAGCTCAATCTCTTTGGCGACTGTCACGCCGTCCTTGGTGATAGTCGGAGAGCCGAACTTTTTGTCAATCGCGACATTGCGTCCCTTGGGGCCGAGCGTCACCCTGACAGCGTCGGCCAGCTTGTCCACACCCAAGCGAAGTTTCTCGCGGGCGTGTGAACTGTATTCAATCAGTTTAGGCATTTTCTTTCTTTCGTTTTCTGGTCTGTCTTAAGTAACTGATCGCAGCGTGATCTTGACAGAACGTTGGTAAATTGGCTGCTAATCAATTGGGCAATCATTCCAGCTGTGTTCTTGTCTGTGTTGTTGCCGCATGTCTACCTGATTATGCGGCCTTAGTTCTTGCTGACAGTGACAATTGCCAGGATGTCCGCTTCGCGCATGATCAGATACTCACCGCCATTCAGTGAAACTTCGGTGCCGGAGTATTTGCCATATAAGACGCGGTCGCCTTTTTTGACTTCGAGCGCAATTTTCTTGCCCTCTTCGGTAATCCGGCCGGAACCGACTTCAATAATCTCGCCTTCCTGCGGTTTTTCCTTGGCGGTGTCCGGGATAATAATGCCACCCTTTTTGACTTCGCCTTGCTCCAGAGCTTTGACCATTACACGGTCAGCCAGTGGACGTACACTCATTTTACTTCTCCTTTTGCTTCAACCCGAATTCCCATAAGTGGCTCCCGGGCCAGTGTTTAAGTGTTTGATTTTTGACTTTTGATTTGTTTCTATCATTCTTGTCGCTGACAGTTCTGATACCCCACAAGGCTCCGAACTGTTGTTAGCGCTCATCACTGAAGAGCGCTAACAAGCGGCAAGTATAGGCTATTACGCAGAAAAGTCAAGTAAGTTCAAAAGAGAAAATGAAATTGAGTTTTGGATATTATATGATTGTCTTACAATGGCTTAAGAGAGGATGCGGTAGGTCAGAATCCCCAAAGAGAACGAAAGTTCTCGACAGGTTCTGACATTTGCCGGTTATCCAGCTACTGAAATTCATGAACCATACGAATCCCAATCAAGGTCAAATCTGGGTCAATTCCGTCGAAGATCTTGCTGTGCATGATGATAGCGTTGGCCAGGCCGCCCGAAGCGATAACCGTCGGTTTGGCCCCCAGCTCCTCGCCGATCTTGCCGATCAGGTACTCAATTTCGCCGAGGGTCCCATAGAACATGCCGGATTTGATCGCATCCTCGGTGTTTTTGGCGATCACGCCGCCCGAAGGCGGTTCGACTTCCACGTCAAAAAGCTGGGCGGTTTGTACCGCCAAATTGGAGATGGCCGTGCGCGGGCCGGGGCAGATAATTCCGCCGATATAATCGCCGCTGACAGACAAAATATCGAAAGTCGTGGCTGTGCCGAAATCAACCACGACCAGCGGCAGATGCTTTTTTTGGTGCAGGGCATGTGCGGCGACTGCGTTACAGATTCGGTCGGCGCCGACCTGTTCGGGTTCGTCGAAATCCAATTTGATCGGCAGTTTCAGGGCAGAGCTGATAAGCAGCGGCTCAAGCGCCAGGTTGCTTCGCAAGAATATTAGGAACGCCTCGGTCAGTTGCGGGACGACTGATGCAATAGCCACCAGCGGCGGAATCTCATCATCTTTGACCGCCTCTCGATACCAGGCCCAGAGCGGCGAAACCAGATACAAAAGCGGGTCCTCGCTTTGCGAAACCAGACGTACGGTGGACAGCAGCTTGTCTCCCTCAAAGATACCAGCAACCGTGTTCGTGTTTCCGATGTCAATAGCCAGCAGCATGAGGGTCAATGTATGCCATTCAGCCTCGCTGGGGAAGCGGCTTGAGTTGGGGCCGGCAGTGCGGCCTGGACGTTCGTCCAGGTTTCATCAAAACACACGTTTAGATTTGCATCCCCAAGCAAAAAAAGGGGCGGCAAGCCGCACCCATAAGAAATCGCAAAGAATGAGACGATCTATGGCACGAACTGCACGTCAAAGCCCGTCTTGATATTGTTCTCGACTGCAATTTTCAGATCGCCGGTGGCGTCGATGCGCGGATCAAGTGTGCCGCCTGAGGTATCCGTGAACCAGCCGTTAATATCAAGGTTGAAAATTAGGTTAACTACGCCTCCATCAGTGACCGTAAACTGTCTTCCCGTCTGAACAAGTTCATCTACCAGATCCGTTGTCCAACTGAATGTACTGTCTAAGTTGCCATCGACGAAACCATCAACGCGTATGCTTACATCCCGCACATCCGGGTTGTTCTTATATACAATCGGGCTGGACAGGCTGTCGAGTTTGAGCAATCTGAAGCGCGATTCATTATAGACGCCGACCGGAGCGCTGATTGATCCGAGGTTTGTCACGGCGCCGTTCAAATTAAGTTTCACCACCAGCGCCGAATCAAGCCGAAAGTCAAGACTATCGCCGGCTACTGAGACAAAACGCACCCTGCCGAGCACGAGTTTGACCGAGTCCATTGCAAGTTCAGTGACAGTCGCAAATACTCCCGGGACGTTTTGCAAACCACCGGCGCTGAGTCCAACATTTATCGTCCCGGACCCGGCATCACTAGACGGAAGCGAGCCGCACTGCGTCACAGACAGACACAGCGGAAGCGCCAGCAGGGCGCCCAGCCGTTTGAGCCATCTCATATGCGTATTATTCGAGTTTTTGTCTGCCATGGTAATTGATCCTGTCTTGCCCTATCGCAAGCGCGGCGCCATTCGGCCGTACAAATAATGACCAGCCTAAGTGGGTGGGGGACAACAGATGTTCAGTATTTGATGGCTTGAATTGAAACAGAAACGTGGCCCGGCATATTCACTGTGTTGGATTTCCCCTATAGTTTTGACAATAGTCGCAGACATCAAAGCGCGGGACAGGAATGCGTTTGCGGTATCGGCAAAATAATCCTATAATTGCAAATGCTTGTTGATCTTAAAGGAAATGCGAGCCAAGACTATGTTACTTTCCAGAGGTCAATAGCTTCCTGTAGCTCGGGTTCCGCTGTCCCGCAAAGCGGGACAAGAAACCCGAGTCGAAGATTATGACTCCTCTGAGACGCTACAATCTAACAGGTCATACTTATTTTATAACTGTCGTGACCTACAAGCGACATAGAATTTTGCTCAAGAACCCAGAGCTATTCCCTAAATCATGGCGAAAATCAATGCCCACAGCCTGGGTTCTCCTTCTTGATCACTTTCATGCAGTCCTGGAGGTTGGTGAATGTCCGATTTCTGACGTACTTCATTCTGTCAAAATTACCTATTCTCGGCGATTTCGAGACCAACATGGCCGGGTTTGGCAGAATCGATTTTGGGACCATGTTATTCGTGATCAGCAAGACTTGAACCGTCATATTGATTATATACATTATAACCTGGCGGGGCATGGTATAGTAGCTTCCCCCGGGGACTACTGTCTTTCGTCTTTCAGCAGCTATGTTGCGGATGGATCGTATGAATAGTAAATGGGGACATGGAGAAACGCCCGTATTTATAGGTGACTACAGTGAATAATAAATCACTGACACTCGGGTTTCTCACTGGCCTCCGGCCCGTTCGGAACCCGAGCTACATTGACTGGCCTTCGCCTCGTTTGAAACCCGGGTTGCATTGACAGTTGAGGAAAAAGCAAAGAAAAATGACCACACACAAAATCGCGATATTCGCCGGGGATGGAATCGGGCCGGAGGTTGTCCGCGAAGGACTCAAAGTCCTCTCGGCGGTCGCCGAATTGGACGGCTTCAAGCTCGAAACGCATGAATACCCATTTTGCTCAGAGCATTATTTGAAAACAAACGAACTGATGCCCGAATCAATCTGGGACGATTTGCGCCAGTTTGACGCAATTTTTCTTGGCGCCATTGGTGATCCCCGGGTCGAGGTCGGCCTGGTTGAGCGGGCAATTATCGCCGGGATTCGTTTCAAGCTCGATTTGTATATCAATTTGCGTCCGATCAAACTCTACAGCGAGACGCAGTGTCCGCTCAAGAACAAATCCTGCGCCGATATCGACATGGTCATCGTGCGCGAAAACACCGAGGGCATCTACACCGCGCTCGGCGGGATAATGAAAAAAGGGACCGCTGACGAAATAGCGATAGCCGAGTCGGTCTGGACGAAAAAAGGCTGCCGCCGCGCGATTAAATATGCTTTCGAAATTGCCCGAAAACGAAACAAAGACAAAAAAGTCACACTGATAGACAAAGCCAATGCCGTGCGCGCAATGGATATCTGGACCCGCACCTTCGAAGAAATCGGCGTGGACTATCCTGACATCACACGCGACCACGCTTATATTGACGCGGCCTGTATGTGGATGATCAAAAACCCCGAGTGGTTCGACGTTGCGGTGACCGACAATATGTTTGGTGACATTATCACTGACCTGGGCGCTATGATACAGGGCGGCATGGGTATCGCCGCCTCCGGCAACATCCACCCCGGGCAAGTCTCGATGTTCGAACCAATACACGGCTCGGCCCCGAAGTACAGTGGCAAAAACGTCGCCTCTCCCATCGCGGCAATAATGGCCGCTTCGATGATGCTTGACTTTCTGGGGGAGGCGTCAGGCTCAGCGCGAATTGAACAGGCCGTGACACAATTGCTTTCTGATGGCAGTATTCCCTCGCTAGACGCGCACTCAGGATTGAAAACAGATCAGATAGGTGATTTAGTCGCCCGGGCCGTAACCGACATTGCGGTGAAAGCATAAGCAGAGCCGCGTCATTGCGAGAAGTCCACCGCAGGCGGACGACGCGGCA
>JADFNA010000308.1 GCA_022563625.1 Candidatus Zixiibacteriota bacterium | reverse complement strand
TATTTATTACAAGACTGATTCTATCTCAATGTTATAATGACAGACCAGAAATACATACGCAACTTTTCGATTATCGCGCACATTGACCACGGCAAGTCGACTCTCGCCGACCGTTTGATGGAAGTCACCGGCGCTATTTCCCCGCGGGACATGCGCCAGCAGACGCTCGATGACATGGACCTCGAACGCGAGCGCGGCATCACGATCAAAGCCCATGCCGTGCGCATGGACTATACCGCTGAGGACAAACAGCGCTATCAGCTAAACCTGATTGACACACCGGGGCATGTGGACTTTACCTATGAGGTCAGCCGTTCACTAACGGCCTGCGAGGGGGCGCTGCTGGTGGTTGACGCAGCGCAGGGTATCGAGGCGCAGACAGTTTCGAATCTCTATCTGGCGCTTGAAAATAACCTGGAGATTCTTCCGGTACTGAACAAAGTTGACCTGCCCTCGGCGCGGCCGGATGAAATCAGCGAACAGATAATGGACTTGCTCGGGTGCGATCTCGAAGACATCGTTCATTGCAGCGCCAAAACCGGCCTGGGAATAAATAAACTGCTCGAAGCCATTGTCGCGCATATTCCGGCGCCTTCAGGCGATCCTGAAGCGCCGCTGCGCGCGCTGATTTTCGACTCAGTATTCGACAGCTATAAAGGCGCCGCGGCCTATATCAGGGTTGTTGATGGGAAAATGTCACTGCATGACCGACTCAAGTTTTTTGCGCACAATAAAACGTACGAGGCAGATGAAATCGGCTTTCGCAGGCTGAAAAATTTCAAAGGCAAAGAAATATCCGCCGGTGAGGTCGGTTATCTCTACGCCGGTATCAAGGAAGTTTCAGAAACGCAGGTTGGTGACACGATAACTACTGCCGAAAATCCCGCAACCGAGGCGCTGCCGGGGTTTGTGCCGATCAAGCCGATGGTTTTTTCCGGAATCTATCCCGCAACTACCGAGGAATACACGGAACTCCGCGACGCGCTCGAAAAATTAAAACTCAACGACAGCGCGCTGACATACACACCGGAGAGCTCAGTGGCCCTGGGGTTCGGCTTTCGCTGCGGTTTTCTGGGGCTGCTGCATATGGAGATTGTCACAGAACGCCTTCAGCGCGAATACGATCAGACGATCATCAACACCGTCCCGAATGTCGAATACATTGTGCACACAACTAAGGGTGAAAAGCTGACTGTCGACAGCCCCGCCGAACTGCCGCCTTCGGTTGACATTGAGCGGATTGAAGAGCCGATGGTTGATGCGTCGATTATCACTCCCTCTGAATACATTGGCGGAATAATGAAACTGGCCACCGAGCGCCGCGGACGGTTCAAAAACACCGAGTACCTGACGCCGGACCGGGTCAACCTGACTTTTGTCTTCCCGCTGGCCGAGGTCATTTTTAACTTTTATGACAAACTTAAATCCATCAGCCGCGGCTATGCCTCGTTCGACTATGGTTTCCCCAAATACGAGCCGGGCAATGTTGTCAAATTAGATGTGCTGCTCAACGGCGACCCGGTCGACGCCCTGTCGGTCATCATACACCGCGACAAAGCCTATCACTATGGCGTAGCGCTGGCCGATAAACTCCGCTCGCTAATCCCGCGTCAGTTGTTTGAAGTCGCCATCCAGGCCGCAATCGGCAGCAAAATTATCGCCCGCACGACAGTCAAAGCCCTGCGCAAGAATGTCACGGCCAAATGCTACGGCGGCGACATAACCCGCAAACGAAAACTTCTTGAACGCCAGAAAGAAGGCAAAAAGCGCATGAAAATGGTAGGCTCAGTAGAAGTCCCTCAACAAGCCTTCCTGGCCGCCCTGCAGATTGAGCGCTAGCGTCCAGTAAGTCCTTGCGATAATCACCGTCGGTCTTATATTGTAATAGAAAGGGGCCTCAAGGCTTCTATTCAGGGATTCAGTGGAGGCGATCTGTTGTGTTTTCGTCTAAATCTTTCCATGTAAGACTTGTCATACTATTCTCCTGGCTAATATTTTGCCCGCCGCCAATTCTGGCTAATGACACACCCAGCGAGCAAGTTGACACCAGCAGCGAACAAGTTGTCGACTTACTACCTGATCTGTTTCCACCCCTGGGGGCGGGCTTTCCTGCGGTGTTCGGTGGGGGAGGCATGATCTACGTCCTTGGTTGGGACCTCAGCGCGTCAGTTGAGCCTGGCCGAATATATTTGCGTGCGGATTTCGGATCAGCGAATCTCGGAGCCGGGCCGCTATACATTCTCAGATCCGAAACACAAAATCCGGATGGAACATGGGATGGATTTCAGAGAATTTTTCGTTCCGACAGCACATGGTGGGACACTTCGGTGGGACGCTTCGAAAGTAGCGATCAACACGGGCATATTCATTTTGAAGACTGGGGGCAGTTCCGGCTCAGAGAAATCCTCCCGGGAGACGGTGTCGGGTCGATTCTGGCGGAAAGTGAAAAAACCGCTTGGTGTATTGCTGACATGTTTAATTTCGCTCCTGAACTGCCCGGTTCTCCAGCAGGCGGCTTTTTCAATTATTGCGATTCGTCTTTTCAGGGTCAATCGGTCGGCTGGATTGACATGTATTCGAAAGCTGCTCCGGGGCAGAGCTTCGACGTGACGGATGTCCCTAACGGGATGTACTGGCTTGAGGGAGAGGCAGACCCTGCTAACCGGCTTCTCGAATCAGATGAGACAAATAATGTTACGCGCCTCAAAATACGCCTTTGCCAGCAGGAAAGCCTGACTGAAGCCGCTGACAGCATGTGGGTGACAGGCGCCTCGGCGAAATCAGGCTCCTCGGGACGCCCCTTCAGTCTGCCGATGCCGTCAACATCACGAAGATCGTAACCCACTCCGCCGGTCATGGCTCGTCCCCTGACCTTACTCCGGCTGGGCCGAGGGCGTCGGCGGCATCGCAGGCACCGCGGCTCCGGTGGGCGGAGGTCCCGGTCGATGCGGTCGTCGTCGCAGAAAAGATCCTGCTGCGGCGGCAGGACGGTCTTTCACCTGCTGATGCGGCGGTGTCGGGCACGGCCATGGTCGCACGTCCGGTGATTGCCTCCGCTGTGACGACGTTGCTCGCCTTTGCGCCGATGCTCGCGATCGGAGGCATGGCCTCGAAGATCATCTGGCAGATTCCGGCCGTCGTCTGTCTCGCGCTTGGCATCTCGCTCATCGAGAGCTTCTTGATCCTGCCGGCACACATGTCCATGGTGAGATCAGACGCGCGTCCGCGGCCGAAGCGCGCCTTCGTGCTGCGGCTGGAGGAACGCTATCGGTGGGTACTTCATACGCTTCTTCCGAGAAGGGGAACCGTGATCGCGGGAGTCGCCGTGATCTTCTTTGCGCTCCTCTTCGGGATCATCCCGCGGATGA
>JADFNA010000307.1 GCA_022563625.1 Candidatus Zixiibacteriota bacterium | reverse complement strand
TCAGGCAAATACATTTTTGGTGATTTCAGTCAAAACTTTGGCCCGACGGGCAGGCTATTTTATATCGACTCCGAGGGTGACCGATCACAAATTTTCGAGTTTAAACTCGGAGCAAATAATGATCCACTGGGCCTGTTTGTGTTCGGATTCGGAGAGGGTGAGGACGGCGAGTTGTATGCGCTGACTTCAACCAATCTCGCCCCAAACGGTAATGGCGGACAGGTGTTCCGCATAGTAAGCAGTAAAGGCGATATTCGTATTACTCAGACTGCTCAGACAATCCAGGGTGGCCAGGAAATCCTTGACATTGTCCACGATTCAGGTCTGCGGGAATTTGGCGGATTTGATTTTCTAATTCAATATGACCCCAGCGCGCTGTCTTTTCTCGGCGCTGATGAAGGAAATATCTACGCAGACTATGACTGGGAGTTTTTCACATTCCGTTTTGGCCCGAGTGGCAATTGCTCAAATGGTTGTCCCACCGGCAAGGCGCGGATCATCGGTATAGCAAATGTAAACGACGGCGCAGCAACGCCGAGTTCATTTTTGCTGCAAGCGGGCGACGTGTTCGCGCGCCTGCGTTTTCTGGTAAGTAATGACCGCACGCTCGAATGTCAATTTGTCCCGGTGCGCTTCTGCTGGTTTGACTGCGGCGACAACTCGCTGCCCGATCCTACCGGTGACTCGCTGTATGTCAGTTGTTTCGTCTATGACTACAGTGGAACGGGAACCGATGGACCCAATAATGATCGCGCAGATATCACTAACGGCGCGGCCGCATTTCCAACAACCGGCGGGACGCCGGATGAGTGCGTTGTTGCCCCCGGTAACGGCAAACCGGCGCCACGGCGTGTCGTAAATTTCTTGAATGGCGGGATAAAGATCGCCTGTGCAGATGAAATTGATGACATTGGTGATTTGAATTTTAACGGGTTAGCGTATGAAATCGCCGATGCGGTGATGTATACCGCGTATTTCACCAGCGGACTTACGGCGTTCGCGCCGCATGAGGATGGTTCGGTGGCGGCAAGTGATGTCAATCGTGACGGCATGCCGCTGACTGTGGCGGACCTGGTATATCTGATTCGAATTATCGTTGGCGACGCTCTGCCACTCGGAAAACTGGCGCACAATTCACAGACGGCGTCCTTCACTTCCGGGCGAGGAATAATCTCCACCGACACGGAACTCGGCGCGGTGTTGTTTGAATTTGCCGGGACGACGGAAGTCGGATTGCTGGCGGAGAATATGTCGCTGGATGTCGGTGTGGTGAATGGGAACACGCGGGCGCTGGTTTACAGCTTGTCGGGTGAAACAATTGCAGCCGAAGAGATACTATTAACGTCGGGTGAACTAATTTCAGTCGAAGCCGCAGACCCGACAGGCGCTGCGCTGAATGCTGTGACAAATGTGAAACCGGTTTCTTTTGCCCTGCATCAGAATTATCCGAATCCGTTTAACCCGTCAACCAAGATCACTCTTGATCTACCCTCGGCGTCTGAGTGGAAGATTGTGATATATAATCTCAACGGCCGGCTGGTCAAAGAGTTCAGCGGGAGCGCCCAGGCTGGGACAGTGACAGTCGATTGGGATGCCTCCTCAGTTGCTTCTGGAATCTATTTCTACAAGGCGCAAGTGGGGAACCTTAGCCAGACGCGAAAAATGGCGTTGGTCAAGTAAACAAAACTGACATATTTGATTTGAACGGGGCAAAGCCTATTTGGTTTTGCCCCGTTTTTTTATAATTTTTCGGATGTAAGTTCGAACAGAGGCGGGGTTGGAATATCAAGCTCTCCCAGCATCATATAAAGCTGACCACGGTGATGAGCTTCATGTTCCAGAGCCGGCCGCAAAATATTTTCAGAGCGCAGCCTCAAAACCCCCGATGGAACGGCGCTTCTTCCTCTGCGAAGCAAATATGGTCATCCGCTAAGCAAGTAGATCAACGAACGCAGAAATCCGTACTGTATGGTTTGGTCACCGAGGGAGGAGATTGTCGAGAGTGTGAATAGTCAGGCGAGGCGCGCCAGCAAGGTTTTGGGCATTGCGAACTCAAACCCGGCCTGGATACTGTCGATTTCCTCAAAAAGCGAGTCCAGCGCCGCGTGAAAGCGCTCCTTTTGCTCCTGATTGAAGCGCTCCGCTAACTCACGATAGTGGTCAATTCCCGTGATCAAGTTGCGTTTGAATTCAAGAAATCGTTTTTCTGTTCTGTCAGTAAATTCGTCAGCGGCGAGCTGAAATTCATCGCGGAAGTAATCCACATATAACGACAACTCCTTGATGAACATATGCGGCCGGTCCGGGTTGGTGATAAGGGACAATTTGCCGTAAATGTGGCCGACCATCTCTTCGAGTGTCGCAATTTTTGAGAAATTCACAATGTTCGGACCGCAGCAGATGGACGGATGCGCCTGTGGGTCAATCTTATGCTTCAGTGTGGCGCCGCCGGTAAGATCAAGACACAGGCAGGATTTACGCAGGGTTTTTTCGCGAATCAGCGCCGTCTTTTCGCCGGTGTCATTGCTGGCGTCAAGCTGGCGAATCTTCTGGCGTTGATAAGCCCGCGACGCTGTGCAAATCGGCACATCGGTAAACTCAGTGTTTGAGGTCAGGAATCCTTTGGGGCAGGGGCTTCCCGGCCGATTCCGGGCGATACGGGCCAGCCGATGTTCCTCACTGGCGGAGGTTTCCAAACTCCAAAACGGGACCCCCAGCGGTGAGTGATTGCTTAAATGAACATCATCAACAGTCGCCGCAACCAACTTGGCCAGGTGTGCATCATCGACATTTGTGACTTCCGGCACCAGCAGGAACGGGGTCGCCCAGCCGACGCCATCAACACCATAGCGCTCGAACAATAATTGCTGTTCCTCATTGTTTCCAATGCCGCCCTGTACCGTGACCCGAAATTCATAGGGCCTGCTAACGGGCGCGCGGTCTTGAGTTTCAAGCGCGGTATTATATGTCTTATACAACATCGTGGCCATTTCAGATTTTTTTAGCGCGAACTCTTCCATAATCGGACCGAGAAGATGTCCGTCGGTGGCGAAGGCATGGCCTCCGCAGTTAAGTCCGGACTCGATTCGATATTCGGAGACCCACAGGCCGCGTCTGGCCAGATATTTCCCCTGAATTATCGCCGAGCGATAATCGCTGACTTTGAGCGTGATCTTCTTGCGCAACTCGCCGCTTTCGTCAGGGAAAAAGTCTTCGAATGTCGCCAGGTAGGCATACAACCGCCGGTTCAATCCCGCCGAGAATATGATTGAAGAACGCAACGCGCTGTTTGCGAATCCACGCAGCGCTGCCATTGCATCTGCAAACTCTGGCGCCAGCTTGTTCTTTTTTCTGTCATAATTGTCACTGTCAAGTTTGGTCATGATGTTGACAT
>JADFNA010000306.1 GCA_022563625.1 Candidatus Zixiibacteriota bacterium | reverse complement strand
ATGCTCTCTGTAGTAAATTCGCGCTGGCTTTCACCCCGCCAGATTAATCTACGGGCGTCGGCGTCCATGACAGTGATCAGCAGGGTCTTGCGCAGTGTGTAGCGCATGACCATGTCCGCTTTTTGCGGGGCGTCGGGATCATTCGGATTGACCTCCCGCAGGCCGCGTTCATTCAAGACCAGGCGCGCGGCGCGCACAAACAGATTATGAAATGTATCATTTTCAAATCCGGTCAGAGAGGCGCCTTCGGTGTCCCCGCCAGAGATCGTATAGGCCGAGAGTCCTGCGAAGTTATAGCCTTTCTCCGCTGCGCGCTGGATGCTGCCAGAGGGGCGGCAACCGCTGATCAGCGCCAGGGCGAGCGCCGAAACAGCTATGCATTTAGCGGCTGTTTGGTGGAGCGCAATTTGTGTGAGTGTTTTCATGATCAATACTTTGGCTCCTCAGGATACCGAAAGAAAGCCCGGCCAATCTCCAAGACAATTTAGAAAAATAATCTCTAAAACAATCTGATAGACAATACCCCGCCGATCAGCAGGAGGAAAAACGCAATGGCCAGTTTGTTAAAATAACGGTCAATGATCTGGCTGATCCTGTCTCCATATTTACGATACAGCGCCCCAATGATTGCCGCCACCAGAAAAAATCTAAGCGAGCGGCTGATTGCAGAGGCCAGCACAAACACACCAAAGTCCATCTTGAAAAACCCCGCCGAGATGGTGAACACTTTATATGGTACCGGTGTAAATCCGGCCACTCCGACGGCCCAGGCGCCGATTCGGAAACCCATGACCTCCTTTTCATTAAACCAGAAATGGGCCGTTTCGATTAATTGCTCGGGTTCACGGCCGGCAAGATTAGCGACAAAACTCATTATCGGCATTCCGACAGAATCGAAAGCGAACATACCGATTCCATAACCTGCCATCCCCCCCGCCACAGACGCCAGAGATGTGACAAAAGCAAACTTTGCCCATTTGGTATGCGCCCCGATACACAATGCAATCAACAACGGATCAGGCGGGACCGGGAAGAAGGAACTTTCGACGAAGCTAAGGGTTCCCAGAGCAAACAGCGCATGCGGAGTTTTCGCCCAGCTTAGTGTCCAGTCATAGAGCCGGCGAAGCCAAATCAGAGGCGCGTGTAGCATATTGCTCATGGCGGGCAATGTACGGTAGTTGGGATTGCCGGTGCAAGCCCTGTGTGTCTTTGTAATTGAGAAGAAACGCCGCACGGATAGGATTTCTTTTTAAGGGCTTGTTGAGAAATCCGACAGGCGGCGTTCATTGAGAGATTGTCGGGACTTTATCAATGAGTTCGTGGGCGGCAGACCGGGCGGTCTGCCGCCCACGCCAACTCCGCAAAGCAATCCTTTACCAGAGAGATTGCCACGTCTTCCGCCTGCGGCGGACTCCTCGCAAAGACGAATTAATGGATTTCAACAAGACCCTAAGAGGTGGCCGCGGATTTACCGGAGATGTTTGTCGAGGAAGATTTTTCGACACGCATGCGCACTATGCGGCTGCCCTGGCGCTCCAACACTGTCACCAGCAGTCCGTTGAGGCGCACACTTTCTTGTTTTTCGGGAATTCGACCCAGCGCGCTGACAATCATTCCGGCCACAGTTCTCGAACTGTTCTCCGGCAAATCAGAGCCAAAGCGTTCATTCAATTGATCGGGGCGCAGTGTGCCGGAAATAAACGCCACAGATTCGCTATTCGCGGAAAACTCGGCAACCTCTTCGTCGGTTTCGTCCTGGATTTCGCCCACAATCTCTTCGAGAATGTCTTCCAGAGTAATCAACCCGGCCGTGCCGCCGAATTCGTCGAGGCAAATCGCCAGATGCTCATGCTTGGACTGCATTTTCTTGAGCAGTTCAGCAAGCTCCATCGAATCAGGGACAAACATGGGCTTGCGCAGCACGTCATGCAGACTGACTACAGCGCTTTTGCGCATGCGCTGAACTATGTCTTTGAGAAAAACAGTTCCGACAATCCGGTCAATCGATTCGCTGTACACCGGGTATCGCGAATAGCCTTCTTCGGCAATCGTGTCCATCATAGTGTCAAACGACACGCTCTCAGAAAAGGCGACTATGTCTGCCCGTGGTGTCATCGCCTCGCGGGCCGTTGTATCTGCAAAATCCAGCGCCGAGCGCACCAGCTCTTCATTGCTCGCATCAAACACACCGCTCTTGCGGCCCTCTGACATCAACAGCCGCACGTCCATCTCGGACACCACGCCGCCTCGTTTTACCTCGCGGAGGCCGAACGGGCGAAGCAGGGTTTTTGCGGAAAAGACAAAAATAGGAATGAAGTATTTCAGGGCTTTGGACAAAATGGTCATGGGCCGCGAGACAAACCCCGCGATCTTTTCGGCATGCGCCAATGCCAGATATTTCGGCGCCAGTTCACCGAGAACGATTGAAACAAAGGCGATAGCGAAAACGACAATCGCAACAGCGACCCATTCCGCGTTTCCCCCGATGAAACCAATCGGAAGGGCTGCCAGTTTTGGTTCGAGATACTTGACAATAGTAGCGCCGCCATAGACTGCGGCAAATGTACCGACGAATGTAATCCCAATTTGCACCGCCGCCAAAAAGCGGTCCGGATGGTCAACCAATTTTAGCGCGCGGCGGGCGGATTTGGATCCGGCGCCGCTCAGTTCTTCCAGTCGCGACCGCCGGGCTGACACGAGAGACAATTCTGACAGGGCAAAGAATCCATTTGCCAGAATAAGCCCCAATATGATTAGAACTTCGGTGGTTAAGCCGTTCATCCGCTCTCCGAATCAGTTAGGGGATAAAGACTGCGCGGATGCCAATTGATAACCTGACAAATTGCTGAAAAAGCACTAGGGCCGCTATGCATATATAGCGTATCAGGAGACTGCGATTTTCTACTGGGAGGCTGGTCGTCGCTTTTCATGGTATGGCGGTTGGGCTGAGCGCGCGAAGTCCGAATTGATTCCCTGAACCTGATACAAAGAAATCAACTCTGGCGCGGGCAGCGGGAATTAACCGCTCGGCTTTAATATAGCGCTTTTCTGGGAATTCGCTCATGGAATTACGCAGAAAAGCGCTCAAAATTTTTGTCCGGAATTGTCGGAAAAGAGAGGGGTTGCGGGGCTAATAGGTCGGAACGCCGCCACCGGTCAGAGCCAGGCGTTCGAGCCGCTCAATTCTTTCTTCAATCGGCGGATGGGTGGAAAAAAGCGTCGCCAGCCAGCGGCTGCTAAACCCGCTGATGAAAAACATATGCGCGATTTCGGGAAACTGGTCCTGATCTAATTTATCCGCAGAGCGCTTAATTTTCTTGAGCGCCTCGGCCAGAGCGCGGTAGCTATTGGTATAACTGGCGCCTATTCGATCAGCCTCGAATTCTCTCGAGCGTGATATGGA
>JADFNA010000305.1 GCA_022563625.1 Candidatus Zixiibacteriota bacterium | reverse complement strand
ATTATCTGCGCTCACGGCCGTTCGTTTCACACTGGGCGGATTGTTTCACCTCTCAGCGTTTCCCTCGTATGTTTGTTCAATATTTAGCCCGCTCTAACGCTCGGAGAGCGCCGGATGCTTCCGATACATTGTAGTGGGCGGCGCATACCTTTTTGCCGGACTGCCCCGCAAACAAATACTCCCGGCCCTCGCTGACTGGACACCTTCGGCGCGACAACGCCCTGCGACAGGCCTTTTTGCTCCTCGTCTGAGAATTGGATATTTCCAGCGGGGGAAATCATCCGCGCGCAGTTCGCGAGACAAACATTATAGAAGGACCAGGAAATGTCATCAGTTCTGGTAATCGACGACAAAGATTCGATGCGTAAAATGCTGGCCCAGACTCTGATTGAGGAGGGCTATGAGGTCGAAACCGCGCCTAACGGAGGAGCCGGAATCAAACTCGCGCGCCAGCGTTCGTTTGACCTGGTGCTGACGGACTTGAAAATGCCGGAAATGACCGGTCTGGAAGTGCTCAAGAGTGTCAAGGAAATGGATGTTGACACGGCCGTGATTGTTATGACCGCTTTCGGGACAATTGAGGACGCGGTTGATGCAATGCGCAAAGGCGCCTATGATTTTATTTCAAAGCCGTTCCAAACCGAGCATCTGTCGGTGTTGATTCAAAAAGCGCTGGAAAACCGCCGCCTGCAGGCGGAGAATTCGCTTTTGCGCGAGGAACTCTTGCAAAACGTGGCGTTCAGCGACATTATCGGCTCCGACCCAAAAATGAAAGAAGTCTCACGCTTGATTCATAAAGTCGCAAACTCGGACACAACAACCCTGATAACCGGTGAATCAGGCGTGGGCAAAGAACTTTTTGCCCGCGCGGTGCATTCACTCTCGCCGCGCCGCGAACGTCCGTATGTAACAATCAACTGCGCCGCGATCCCCGCCGAGCTGCTCGAAAATGAACTGTTTGGCTCGGAACGAGGCGCATTTACCGGAGCGGTGGCGCGAAAAATAGGAAAGTTCGAAATTGCCGATTCCGGGACAATCTTTCTTGATGAAATCGGCGATATGGCATTGCCGCTGCAGGCCAAGCTGCTCAGAGTGTTGCAGGAGAAGACAATAGAACGGCTGGGAGGTTCAAAGTCGATCAAAATCGACGTTCGTGTTGTGGCTGCGACAAACAATGACCTGGCGGAGTTGATCCAGAAGAAACGTTTCCGCGAGGACCTGTTTTATCGCCTGTCTGTCTTCCCCATTCAGATTCCGCCGTTGCGCGACCGCCTCGGAGACGTCTCGGCGCTGGGGGCTTATTTCCTGGATAAGTTCTGCAGGGAGATGAATAAGTCTCCCAAATCATTTTCCAAAGACGCTCTGGCGCAATTGGAGAAATATCACTGGCCGGGCAATGTCCGTGAACTGGAGAACACTATTGAGCGGGCAGTGATTCTGGCCGAAGGCAAAAAGATTACGCCCGAACATCTGGCAATCCGTCTGCAGCGCACTGATGAAATACAACTGCGCGAAGGGGCCGGACTGAAAGAAATCGCGGCGCACGCGCAAATGGTCACCGAGCGCGGGGCAATTATCCGTGTGCTAAAACAGGTGCGCGGAAACAAGCGCAAGTGCGCAAAAGCGCTCAAGATTGACTACACGACGCTGTTTGATAAGATTCGCAAGTACGAGATCAAGCCCGAAGAGATGCTCTAGGCGGGATAACGTTAACTTGACTGATCGTGCTGGCCGACGCATCTTTAGGCCCAACATGCCCCGGCCAGCCGGATCATCCGGCCCGCCGGATCGTCCGGCCCGGCCGGCTTTCTGGCCGCAGTGGACCAACAGGGCCGGTAACTTTCTTTCAAGTTCGTGTGTTATGATTAACAGCGGACATAGGAGGAAGATTCAGTAGACAGACAAAAGCAATCAGAAACGCGGCAAGGTTAACCTCGACAACCGCCGCAGCAAACGGCCCGCCCGCAGCCGTCAATGGCTTCCCCTCGCGCAACAATTCAACTGGAATCTCCAGTAACGGCCACGAAAACGGCCAGCGAAACTTTTCTATAGTCAACAGCCGCGTCTTACTGCTCAATCAAAACTACGAACCATTGACAGTCACCAGCGCCCGGCGGGCGATTGTGATGAGCCTGACAGGCTCGGTGGAGGTTATTGAAAAACACAATTCATTGGGTATTCGCACTGTCACACGCGTTTTTGCTTTGCCGACTGTAATTCGCCTGGGCCGGTATGTCAAAACTCCCACCAGGCGTGTTTTGCTGAACCGCAAAAACCTGCTTCTCCGGGACAATCATCGCTGCCAGTATTGCGGCGAGAGCGGGCCGAATCTGACTCTTGATCACGTCATTCCGCGCCGTAAAGGAGGCGAGGACACTTGGGAAAATCTAGTGACCGCCTGTGCGCCCTGTAACAGCAAAAAGGGCCACCGCACTCCCGAACAGGCCGGACTGCGTCTCAAACGCCCGCCCAAACGCCCCAGCCGCATCACCTTTATCCGCCAGTCCGCACGGCTGGCCCATGACAGTTGGCGGCCGTATTTGTTTATGGATTGACCCGCAAAAACTGCATATACCCGGCTGCATAGCGCCGAATCGGGCGTTTCGAAAATATTGGCAAACCCCATTTCAAAGCGCTATCCTCCCTCCGGCTAAATTAAGACCCCGCAAAACAGGAGGTTTACATAATGGAAATCGGAATCACAGGTCTCTGGCTGGCAATCTTGCTGTCAGCTCTTATCGTCTGGGTCGCCAGCGCACTGGTCTGGATGGTCCTGCCGCATCACAAGAAAGATTTCAAGAGGCTGCCTGATGAAGCGGCCGCAATCGACGCCCTACGGCCACAGAACCTTGCACCGGGACAGTATAATATCCCCCATTGTCAATCCTGGGATGAGGCCAAAAAGCCGGAGATGATGGAAAAATTCAACAAAGGCCCGGTAGGCTATTTGCGAATTCTCCCGAATGGGATGCCGAATATGGGCAAGAACATGGCTCTCGCATTTGTTCACTATCTCGTGGTGGGCGTAGTACTGGCCTATATACTCAGCCGGACTCTGCCGCCTGGGGCGGAATATCTGACGGTCTTTCGCTTGGCTGGTTTGGTTACCTGGGTGGCGTATGGGATGGGTTCTGTTAATTCGGCGATCTGGTTCGGCTTGCCCCGGTCGTCGGCTATCAAACAACAGGTCGATTCGCTTCTCTAAGGTCTTCTGACTGCCGGTGTCTTTGGTTGGCTCTGGCCCCGCTAAGAATAGTGGGAGGCTCTAATTATTGGAGCCCACGGACGGGCCGTTATTTTTGAGCCTTAATCCGGGATGATAAGGCGCTCCGGTGGCGCTGGGTTCGTCCATCCGCCAGTTCAGGGGATCGGCCGCATCACCGCCGGGTGCTCGCTCGTCGTCGAG
>JADFNA010000304.1 GCA_022563625.1 Candidatus Zixiibacteriota bacterium | reverse complement strand
GTTGCAGGCGTTGACGAGCGCCTTAACATTTTTGCGTTTGAAAAACTCCAGTCCCTGAAGCGCGAACTTTCGGATTTCCGCCGGTGATCTATCTCCGTACGGCGTACGCGCGACATCGCCAAGGTAGACGGTTGCTTCCTGCGGCAAATGTTTGAGGAGCGGTGAGAGGACGGTCAGCCCGCCGAGACCGCTGTCAAAGACTCCGATTGGATTATCTGGATTTTTATACTGGTTCATTTGGGACTGTTTCAAATGACAGGAACAACTCTTCAAGCACAGAATCGGCGCCGCCGCTCCGCAGAATCGCGGCTTACCGAAAGGGCGCCGGTATATTGTATATCGGTCAATTCACGGACTGCGTTCATACTTGCGCTTAAATCGTTTTAACCCTTCGTAAATGGCTCTGGCCGCTTTCCTGCGGAATTTTTTATCACGAAGAAGTTTCTCTTCCTGGCGGTTGGAAATGAAAGCGACTTCGACCAGAACGGATGGCATATAGACCTGATTGAGCACGACGAAGGCAGCCTGATCAACCCCGCGTGATGGTATCCCCAGCGATTTCTGAAATTGATTCTGAATAATTGCGCTCAAGTCCGCCGAGACCTCTTCGTAGACGTTCTGAATCATATCATTGACAATCATTGACAAATCATCTCTGCCGGAAACATCCACCGAGCCGGCATTGGTGAGAAAACTTGCGTTTTCCGCCTGCGCCAGCGCCCGGGCGCCGTCATTCTTGGCCGGAGCAAGGAAAAACACCTGTGACCCTCGGGCCTGGCGGCTGATATTTGCATTGACATGAATCGAAATGAACAAATCCGCCTGAGCCAGGTTCGCAATCCCGGCGCGTTCTTCGAGCGTGATAAATTCATCTTTCTCCCGGGTGAGTATGACTTTAAATAATTTGTCCTTGCGTATTAGTTTCGCTAGCTCTCGGGAGATTTTTAACGCAATGTCTTTTTCTTTGGTAAATCTCCTCCCGATAGCGCCGTTGTCCTCGCCGCCATGGCCGGGATCGATAACGATTAGATCAATAGTCTTGTCCGGCCCAATTTGGCCGACCGGGCGGTGGGTGGTTTGTGGCCTGAAGTTTGGATTGCGAATTGAAAGCTGTATGCGTCCCGTTTCCGGATTATATTTTGCATCATAAGAATGTGGGGTCCGCCTGAGCCGTAGTGAAACCTGGGCTGATGTTTCAAATTGGAAAGCGTTTATTTCGCGAATCGCCGCTGAAGATCGGCGCGATTCAATCACCGCCCGGTTCACGCGTCCGCCGGGAAGGCTGAAATTGAGCCAGTTACCCTCAGATTCAGTCAGTTGAAACGGCAGCTCTTCGGTCAGATAAATTTCCACCAGAATGCCGTTAGCTTTCTGAGAAACCGTCACATCTGTGATATTGTAATAGCCGGTCTCAATTCGAATCCGCCTCCGGTCGGATTCCCAGGTGACCCGCTCGGGCCGTGTCCGATCCAGCAGGCGGACGAAAGTCTGAGCGGGAAGATACAGGGCGCCCTCGCGCAGTTTCGCCGGGTAGGTCATATTGCGGACCGTGTCGTTCAAGCTGACAAAAGAAGAACCGAGGAAAAAACGAAACCGATTATCCCCGATTCTATAGTCAATAGATTGTCCCAGTGTTTCCCAGCTCAGTTTTTCACCATACAGCTCCACAAATTCCGATAATGAGAAATATACGATTTCCCCGTGCGAGAAAGAGCCGATTCGCTCTGTTCTGCCCGAAAGTGAAACGTCTATCTCCGCCTGCGCAGGGCCAGAAAAACAGATCGCGCTCAGCGCACAGAACAGAAACGGAAGCCATACGCGTCTGGCCCGTCCAGTCCCAATATTCGTCTTACTGAATTCAGTTTCAGATATCATATAAACTAAATGCCATTTTTTGCCGGGTAAGCTGTCGGGAAAGCTGATCGGACAGCTATTGTGAGCGTTTCGCTGCTCGTTTCATTTCGCGTTCGGAATCACGGCGCGTCAATTCCTCACGTTTGTCGTATCTCTTACGCCCCCGGGCGACAGCGAGTTCGATTTTAACAATCCCGCCTTTGAAGTACAGGGCCAGGGGAACCAGCGTCAGGCCTTTTTCCTGTATTGATCTGGTGATTTTCCTGATCTCACGTTTATGCAATAGCAATCGGCGGTCTCGATCTGGAGCAGTTACCTGATCGGCAGCCATTAGATAGCGGGGGATATGGAGACTTTTGAGAATCACCTCGCCGGCGACAATCGTTGCATACGACTCGGTCAGTGTTAGCTTTCCTGATCGTAGAGATTTCACCTCTGCTCCAACCAACGAGATTCCCGCTTCATAGGTCTCCAGGATTTCGAAGTTATGCCGGGCCTTGCGGTTACGGGCTATGATAGATATCGAAGGGTCTTTGTCTCCCTGTCTGTTGTGTTTACCCATTGATCAGACCTCCGCCCCGTCAAGCAGGAGGCGCCGCATCGACCGAACCGCCAGGGCTGAAAATACATCTCCGGCGGACTCCCAGGCAGAAAAAACTGCCTCCCCGTCCATTTTTTCAGATTCCTGGCTCAAAGCCGGTTCGGCGCAGGTGTTTCCATTTGGCCCATTCGGTATTCTTGCGGGGCAAGCTCCGGTCCAAAATTGCGCTCGGAGGATCCCATCGACGCCGTATTCAGGATATACTGGCCGCGGCCGCGCGGCAATTTGCCGTGTGACAGCTAATCAAGTTCGCCTGAACGGACGATACTACGCTTAGAGATTTACCTGCAGGCGTGTTCCTGCCGGTGGACGCATGAGGCGAAGAAGACACTATGTCTAAGGGAAAAGTGCTGGTCGTTGATGACGAGCAGATTATTACCAGCTTGGTTAGTAAAACGCTCGAAAGAGAAGGCTATCAGGTAATAGCCTGCAACTCGGCCGAAGATGGCTTGGCGACAGTCCGGACCAATTCTCCCGATTTGATACTGCTGGATATCGGCATGCCGGATATTGACGGCTACGAGTTTTGCAGCCGTCTTCGAAAGGATGAGCAGTTTGCACACACTCCCGTTATTTTTCTCTCCGGAAAATCAGCCGAGGAGGATGGGGGCCGGTCGTTTAAACTTGGCGCCGCAACATATATTCGCAAACCGTTTTCGAACGCCAGCCTGGTGGAGATCGTGAATTTGACCATGTCGTCACTCGACGGTTGAACGGATGGATCTGAGAAGTGAATCCGGGCAGACAATCACGAAGCAAAATAATTCATGGTTAAGGCCAAAAGCGCAAAACGTATTCTGGTCGTCGATGACGAAATCGAAATCACCGATATAGTCTCAGAATTCCTGGTCGGCGCAGGATATGAGGTTATTTGTCTGAATGATACCCAGGGCTGGTTTGAACATTTTAACTCGTTTCAGCCGGACCTGATCTTACTCGATATCAGTATGCC
>JADFNA010000303.1 GCA_022563625.1 Candidatus Zixiibacteriota bacterium | reverse complement strand
GTGTTACGCCTTACGAATGACAGCGCTGGAACGGTCCCGACGATTAGGCCCGACCATGAGGCCCGGCGATGAGGCCCGGACATGAGACAGAAAGGGAATGTCACATTCTCTCCCAGAAGCCCAACGGGGACGCTCCCACTGTTGTCATCCGGCTGCCTTATAGTTATACTTTACGTGTGTATTGTCAAGGGTTGAACGCCTATGGTGGACAAAATAAGAGAATAATCGCTGGCGCAGTACCGGGTGGAACGCTCGCAGTGTTGGCGAGGACCTGAACAAAGGATATGAACTATGGCATCGGTAAACAAAGTCATACTAATCGGACGTCTGGGCAAAGACCCCGAATTAAAGTATTTGCCATCAGGCAGGGCTGTGGCGGAGTTTTCAATCGCCACCAACGAAAATTGGAAAGACAAGGACGGAAATCGCCAGGAGAAAACCGAATGGCACAATATCGTCCTGTGGGGCCGCACGGCCGAAGTCGCCAAGGAATACCTCTCAAAGGGAAGTTCAGTTTACATTGAAGGACGGTTGCAAACCCGATCCTGGGATGACAAAGACGGCAAGAAACAGTATAAGACTGAGATTGTCGGCGATCGTATGCAAATGCTGGGGTCTCGCCGTGATGCGTCTTCATCCGGACCCGCTGATCCGGGGCAGCCTCAGGAGGCTCTGGCGCCGGGCGGCTCTGACAGCCAGAACGGCCCGTCCTCGAGCGATGACGACTTACCGTTCTAAGATTGACGCCGGTTGACCGGCTAGCTTTCACCTGAATTTTTCTTGTCTGAGTTTTTGTTCGACTTTTCAATACTTATCAGACGTCGGTTTATGTCCGGCAGCTTGTTTATTACCGCCTCAATTCGCCGGGCCAGGCGGATGTCTCTGGCTGGCATTCCGAAGACAGTAGTTCCGGCCGGTATATCTCTGACAATTCCAGCCTGCGCGGCCGCGCTGGAGTGGTCCTCGATGTTTATATGCCCGACCGCCCCGACCTGTCCACCGAACGCCACCCAGTTACCTATTTTAGTTGAACCGGAAATGCCGCATTGGGCGGCCATCAGGCAGTGTTCTCCGACATTCACTCCATGGGCCAGATGCACCAGATTGTCGAGTTTTGTGCCTGAGCCAACCACGGTCGATCCCAAGGCCGCGCGATCAATAGTGCAATTTGCGCCGATTTCGACATTGTCGCCGATTACTACATTGCCAACCTGTTTGAATTTTCTGTGTCCGGTGGCGCTGGAAGTATAGCCGAAACCATCGGAGCCGATGACCGCCCCGGCATGTATGATTACCCGCTCGCCGATAATCGTATCATCGAGAATTTTCACTCCGGGATAAAACCGGCATCCCGCGCCAATTGAGACATGGCTGCCGATAAAGACTTGTTCGTCTACAATGGTGTCAGCGCCAATTACGCTTTTTTTGCCAATGACAGAAAATTCGCCGATATAACAACTTGGATCAACCTCCGCGTTTTTTGCGATCATGGCGCTGGCGGCGTGTCCGGCCGCAAAACTTTTGTCGGGATACAACAAGTCCACGACACGGGCAAAGAGCAGATAAGGATCATCTGACCTGAGGCTGGGCAGGCGCTCACAGCTTTGCTCTGGCGAAAGCACGACTGCCGAGGCGCCGGTGGTCTCCAGAAATGATTTGTATTTCCGGTTGGCCAAAAAGGTGATTTGCCCCGGCCCGGCGCTCTCAATTGGCGCCGCCGATGTCACTTCGGTATTGGAAGGTCCGCACAACTTGCATTCGAGTCGGGCAGCCATTTCGCCAAGCTTCACATCAGACCTGCATCTCTATGAGAATAATTGATTAACATACCCGAACCATCAGCATTGATATTCGCGCCATCAGCTCCACGCGGAGCTTTAGCCTTCTTCAGCGAGGATTTCGATTACTTTATCCGTAATGTCGAAGGCGGGGTTGATATACGCCAGTCCGGAGGAGTTAAAAATCACGTCGTAGTTTCCATCGACGGCGACCTTCGTGATGGCGGCGTTCATATTGTCCACCAACGGTTTCGTCAGCCCTGCCTTTTTACGTTCGGCCTGGCCGTTCGGGCCGTAGATGTCTTTGGTAAACGATTCGGTGGCCTGCCGTTTGGCGCCGATTTCGGCCCGGCGTTCAATTTTTCTCGTGGCCGACAGAATCAGCTTTTGCCGCTCAAAATCAAGCGAATCATCGACATACGCTTGATACATGTTCTGCGCTTCTCCGTCCCAGGCGCGCACTTCGATTTGGAACTGTTCCTCAGCCTTTTTCCACGCTTCATAGCTCTGAAGGACCTTGGAATCATCAACATAGCCGATTTTGATATTCTGCGCCTGAGTTTCCCCTGGCGCAAACAGCGTCATCCCGCCGGCCAGCGCGCTGAGCAAGAAAAGTCTGACGGCGACTGAGTGAAACTTGGAACCGATAGGAAACATAAGACAGTCCTTTTAGAATTTATGATGAGCAACCACAGCAATTTTGCACTTTCAAACCGGGGAGGGGTCCCTCAGCCTGTCTGACCCGCAAAGGTACGGGTTTTGAGAGGATTCCGCCAGAGTCCATCGCGCGCTATCTGAATACGGTTCCGACCTGGAAATGCGTGTGCCAGCCAAGGTCTGTGCTGGAAAGATCTCCCAGGCTGTTAAAAAATGGCCTGCGCTTGAGCGGCTTGGCAAAATCGAACCCAATCGTGCCGATTCCGGGCACGGCCAGGCGAAACCCGAACCCCGCGCCGGGGAACAGTCCAGCCACGGGTCGAATGTCCTGAAATCTGGCCCAACTGTTCCCGGCGTCAAAAAATGTCAGAAAATAAAGTGAATTCTTTGAAATCGGAAATGAAATCTCCCAGTTGGTGACCAGCATAAATTTGCCGCGAGCGCGAGTGGCCCTGCGACGGAGTGTAGTGTCCGTCACATCGGTAAGTGTTGACGTGGCTCCGGTTGTGTCATAGACGATGGTGCGCTCAAAAAGAGTGTCAACCTCAAGCAGCCGGTCAGGCGTCAGCGATCCGTCATCGTATCCTCTCACGACTCCGAGGAATGATGTGCCGCCCGGCGCGAATTTTTCCGTTTCCAATATGCGCAGATCATTCGAACCGACAACAGCGCCGAATTGGAATCTGGCGGCCAGCGCTATTCCCCGGTAAAGGTTGAAATATTGGGTGTACCTAGTAGGCGGAGCTACGTGTTAACATGTTTGACACGTGGGCAGAAGTATCAAAGCACAGCCACAATCTGCTGTCAATTATGAGAAAACCGAAAAGGGGGAAAGGTTATGGCCATAAATAAGACGGTTGCTCGAACCTACGCCGTGGATTTCCGCGATCAGCATAGACGGAGAGTCCAAAGGACTTTCAGGACCCACAGGGAAGCAGTCGCGTATGAGAAAGAGGTACTCGACCAGGTCGAGAAGAGGGAATATATCAAA